>JANZZV010000003.1:0-111453 GCA_026419195.1 Fervidobacterium sp. | reverse complement strand
AAATATAACTGAATAACTGGATACTGCAATCAGTACATCACATGTTTGCGAAGATGCATTGTAGATACAATATTAAGGTATAATGATAAGAATGTGGTTTTTCGGAAATCTTGAGAAGACATAAGATGGTTGTTCAATAAAATAAGAAAAATAGATTTGTTAGAAACGCAGCAAGAAATCCTTCAGTAAAATCAAACGCTTGATATCATAAACATTGATGTTTAAAAATGGTAAGACCTTAAGCAGTTAAATGTTAAAGCACAATATTTTATTTTAAATGTTACCTATTGACAATTTCAAATAAAGGGGTATAATGAATCATCACGTTGCATATGGGAAGCAACGAAAAAGAAAAACGAGCTTTTGGGAGGCAGTTAGCATGAAAGGTACAGTTAAGTGGTTTGATTCATCAAAAGGATACGGTTTCATAACTGGAGAGAACGGACAAGATGTTTTTGTGCACTTCAGTGCCATTCAGATGAATGGCTTTAAAACCCTTAAAGAGGGAGAAAAGGTCGAATTCGACATTCAAAATGGTCAAAAAGGTCCTCAGGCTGCAAATGTGAAAATTTTGAAGTAAGACTGTGAGGATAATAATGAGCCCCCTTTGGGGGCTTTTTGTTTTTTCAAATGATTCTTTTGGAAAGAGTTTAATCTGTTCAAAATTCTTTTGCATAGGGGGATAACGAATGATTGTAAAAATTTTAACTTTGAACCTGCACACTTACCAAGAAGTAAAATTTGAATTGTTTAATGATCTTCAGAAATTTCTGAGTGTATATCGCCCAATTCAAAAACATATAGCTGAGTTCATAATGGAAAAAGATGTTGATATAGCTTTTTTTCAAGAAGCAGGTCAATACAAGGAAGAAACCGCTGATCTTTCGTTGTTTGGTTTTGAATTGAAGAAAAGCAACTATATCCGCATAATTAGCGATATTTTGAACGAGTGTAATTTTCCGAATAACTTTGTTTGGTCATTTACTCACTATGGTTTTGGGATTTGGGAGGAAGGCAATGGTTTAATAACTAAACACAAGATCTGTGAAGTTGAAAGCAGATGTTTATCGAAGAATTGTTCACCGGAGGATTTTCACACAAGGAGGATATTAAGAGCGACTATAGATATAAATGGTGTATATTTAGATGTTTACAATGTACACTTTAATTGGTTTGAGGATGGATTTGAAAATGAGTTTGAAAAGTTATTAGAATGGATAGAAGAAAGAAAAAATGAGAAATTCATTATAGCAGGAGATTTTAATGTTTCTTCTGAAAGTAACTGTTATAAAGCTATAACAGAATCAAAAGTAATTGGAAAAAAGCTTATTGATTGCTGGCTGATTGTAAATGCTGATACTCCCCATGAACCTACTTTTGTTGGTGATAAACAATCGCAGCAATCAAGGATAGACTATGTGCTGATTCCTGAGGATATATCGTGCAAAAGTGGTTATGTGGTTTTTAAGGAAACGAAAGTTTCTGATCATTATGGTTTATATTATGAGTTAAACCTCAAGTAGTAGAAAGTGAGCCTTAAAGGCTCACTTTCTTAAAATGGGTAAAATCCAAGTTCCAAGTTATTTTTTTCGATGATTTCTCTGATCTGCTCTTCTATTATTTTCTTATGACCTTCTTCCCAGTCCCTTAATATTTCTAATATTCTTTTCAATTTTTCATTTTTCTCGTTTTTTGCTGCCTTTTCATAAAATTCCATGAAGTCTTTCTCTATGAGGTATGCCATTCTTAGCACTGCCAAATCCATAAGATCATCTTCCTGGGACGTTTTTTCAATTCTTTGCTCCGTGTATTGCTTCTTAAAAATTTGCTGAGTATCTTTCGGAATATCGGTTAATTCTTGTCTATTTTCTATTTCTTTCATTAGTCTCCTGATAAATTCTGTATGCTCCTTTTCCATTTGAGCTAGATCCTGAAAAATCTCGGATATCCTTTTGTTTTTAACTTCTTTTGATTTTTGATTGTAAAAGCTATAGCCTTCTATTTCAAATTTTTCGGCTATTTTCAATATATCGTTCATTTAAATACCCCCTTTTTAATTATTTATTTTTGTTCTCTCAAATACTCGTCTATACCCCTTGCTGCCCAATAACCATCCGCTACACCATGAATTATGTCTGGTCCATTAACAATATCACCACCAGCAAAGAGCCATGGAATTTGTGTTTGCCTAAGGTTATTTGTGAGTATTCTTGAACCAACAAATTGAATTTTCGATTTCCACTCATCTGGTAGATAAGAATAGTCAGGGGCTTGACCTATCGCTTCAATAATCATATCTCCATCGTAATAGCAAATTTCTGTTTCATCGAATTTAGGATTAAATCTTTTGTTTTCATCAAAGACCTCTGTGCACTTAACACACTTTAGTCCTTTAATTTTATCTTCATTTGGGTAGAATATAACTTCTTTTGGACCCCAACCTGGGTATATTTTTACTCCTTCTTCAATTGCTTCTTCTATTTCCTCCATGTCTGCTGGCATCTCTTCATGAGTTCTTTCAAGGCACGTAACTATTACATTTACTTGCCCAAATTTCATTTTTTGAAGTCTTGCCATACTGCGTGCAATATCCATTGCAACGTTTCCTCCACCTATAACCACAACTCTCTTTGCTATCTTTGGTTCTGGTCCTTCACCACGTAAGTAGTCTCTGATTTCTCTAAGTAATGGTAGAGCTTGGACTACATCGGGATGATCTGCACCAGGTATTTTTGTTGAACGACCAAGTGTTAACCCTGTTGAGATAAATATCGCATCATATTTGCTTCTAAGTTCTTCAAAAGATATATCTTTACCCACAGCAACACCGGTTATAATTCTGACACCAAGAGACTCAATGAAGGCAATATCTTTGTCCAACGCTTCATCAGGTAATCTATAACGCGGTATTCCATATCTCATTACTCCACCAGGCCTATTAAGTGCTTCGTAGATATCAACATCGTAACCCATAGTTGCCAAGAAATACGCAGCAGATAGACCAGCAGGTCCACTTCCAACGATAGCAATTTTCTTGTTCTTCTTCAGTGTGTCAAACTTCACTATCTCATGCCATATTTCAATAGGTATACTGTCAGTTATGTAACGTTTCAACCATCTTATAGCTATTGCTTCCCCTCTGTGTGATATTGCGCAAACTTCTTCACACCTGTGTGTACACACCCTACCACAAACACCTGATAGTGGATTTGCACCAAAATTACTTTGCTCCTCCACTCCCTTGAGTAGCCATTTCAAAGCATCCTTTAAATCATCTTTCCAAATGGCTTTGATATATTGAGGAATTTGCATATGCTCTGGACATCTATCGGTACATATACCACATTCAACACAACGTGCTGCCTCAGCTATAGCTTGTTGTTTACTGTAACCTTTAACAAATTCAACAAACGAGTTTGACCGTTCCTCAGCGGGTAAGTGTTCAGGAACTATTCTTTCAAGGTCAAGTAAATCATTCTCAGCTTCTCTTGTCCAACCTATTTTTATCTCAGAGGGTTCTTTTCTTAATATACCTTTCTCTGTTGGAACATAATAGAAATCTTCTGGATTGTGTGATACAAAGATATACTCTCTAGTCATTTGAAGTGAACCTGTTGTGCATATATCTACACACATAGCGCAAAAACTACATCTTCCATAGTCGATAGCTGGTCTTTGTGGTTTCATACCGTATTCTTGCTTCATGTCTGGTACTTCTACCATTGTTATTGCATCGGTGGGACATATCTTTGCACAAGTTCCACAACCTATACATTTTTCCCAGTTGTTAACATGAAAACCCCTGTATCTTGGTGCTGCTTCTCTTTTTTCCTTAGGAATTTTTATCGTAACTGGTTTTTCAAATATATTCTTCCAAGCTATTAATGGTGCAAAGAAGCTCTTCTCAGCCATTTGAACACCTCCGTTTCTTTACATTTTTGGACTACCTACTTCAATTTATCTGTCAATTTCTGGTGCACACACTCCCATCGAATCGAGCCAAATAGGTACATCGTCTATTCTTGTACCAGGTAACAGATGTTCAACACCATACAAACCTTGTGGATACGAAGCACCGCGGACCGCAACTCTGTATGGAGTTTCGCCCCCATCGGATACAACCAAATAACCGTATTCTCCTCTGGTGGACTCAACTCTTGCATATGCCATACCTTTTGGAACCCTTATCCTAAGACCATTACCGTCTGAAATTTTTATGTTTACAGGTCCGCTTGGCATTTTTTCCAATATTTGTCTAATTATTCTTATACTTTGCTTTATCTCCTGTGGTTTCAGGCTTATTCTTGCGTAAGCATCACCCTCTGTTGCTGTAGGGACGTCAAATTCAACTTTATCGTAAAACATGTAGGGGTCTATTTTTCTTATATCGTATGGTACACCAGTTGCCCTAAGACCAATACCCGTAACACCGAGTTTTAGACAAGTTTCTGTATCTATTTTTGCTATACCTTTTAACCTTGTATGCAAAATTCTGTTTTTTAGTATGAAAGTTTCGTATTCTGGCATCTTTTGTTCCAAATAATCCATTAACTTACTGATTTTTTCTTCCAATCCAGTTGGTAAATCCTTTCTAACGCCGCCTGGGATTATATACATGTGATATATCCTTGCACCTGTCAATTCCTCAAATATATCAAGTACTTTGTCCCTGTCACTAACAGACCAAAACATGCTGGTATACATACCTATGGGACCACCAATGCCACCAAACGACCATAGATGATTTGCAATTCTTGCAAGTTCAAGGACGAGCATTCTTATCCATGTAGCTCGTTCTGGAACCTCAACTTTAGCAATTTTCTCCACTGCCATTGCATAACATGCTTCATTTATATCAGGTTCCGGAACACATATCCTCGGTATAAGGGCAACGTTTTGATACCACAATCTTCTTTCCATAAGTTTTTCAAAGCCCCTGTGTAAAAATCCTGGTACTGGTCTTGCTTTAACAACTACATCTCCCTCAACGTACATATGCACACTGAAGTTTCCATGCATACCAGGGTGATTTGGACCAAAAAAGAGTTTTACCTCACCCATTGATATCACCCCTTATATCTCCTCTTACTATCCTTGCTTCATGGATTACGTCTTTCTCATATTCTCTATCAGGATAGTGTTCTTTTGAATACTTCAGAGGGTCAAAATCTTTTCTAAGAGGTGGTAAATCATTCCAAAGCTCCAAAATCATAGGCTTTTTGCAATTTTCATTACCTTCAAATTCCACACCGAAAAACTCATGAACATCACGTTCGTAATACTCAGCAGTAGGCCACATATCTTTCACAGTGTAGAAAATTGGTTTGTCCCTATCAATAAACGTTGAGACTAAAAATGTTATTCCGTTTGACCAATTAAAGAGTATATACACAAGTTCGAATTTCTTTTGTTCGATCCAGTCAACACAGGTGAGAATCGATAGATGTGAATAACCAACTTCCTTGAGATAAGCAAGCAACGGAAGCATTTTATCCGGCTCTGCGATTATCTTAAATTGTTTACTATCTATTTCCGAGAATTCAACATTGTACAAGGTTTTCAACCTTCCAAAAAATTCCTGGATATTATTCGTGGAATTCGTCATGTACAATCACCTCACCAAGGCTTCTAAGTTGATTCTGTTTGTACCATTCATAGTTTTCTTTGTACCTCTTCCAACCATTCGCTTCACCTTTTCTAATCATTTCCATCAATTGATTAAACGCGTTCAAGATGGCTTCCGGTCTGGGCATACATCCAGCTATATACAGATCTACAGGTATGTAATAATCAAGTCTATTTATTGTTGAATAGGAATCATAGTAAATTCCACCGTTGATTGTACAAGATCCAAAACCTATAACGTATTTTGGGTCAGCCATTTTTTCATATGTGTATATAACTCTTCTTAAAGTTTTGACACTTAAATATCCTGTTATCAAGAATATATCTGCTTGTCTTGGTGTTGCCATTGGTCCCATACCAAGCCTCTCCATGTCAAATCTTGAAGTCATCGATGGTGGCAGCTCAACAGCTCCACATCCTGTGCAATAGTGTAGCATCCACATTGAACGACTCCTAAGCTGATCTGCGATCTTTTCCCAAACACTTCTTTCATCTATCTTACTCATTCATTTCACCTCCTCAAAATACCCAACCGTTAATTACGAGAAAAGCTTGTAAGAAAGCGAGTAACATCGGTACCGTCCAATAAAATGCAACTGCTTGTTCTATTCTAAACCTTGGTAAAACAGCCGAAATCATGACGGCAAGTATCCAAACTACCAAATACTTCAATAAGAAAACAAAATAAGTTCCTCCTCCAAGAAAGAAATTAACAAACAAACTTATTTCGACAAATTCCATGAATGTGTTCATAAGCATTAGAAGCCCCATATACTTAGCAGAGAGTTCAACCATAGGACCTGAGGCTATCTCGGCTGGAGCAATAGGTGCTTCGAAGGGTTCTTTTCCAAGCATACCTTGAAGTGATATAAATGCAACAAGTGCACCTATAGGAAATCTAAATATATTCCAAACCTCTCCCTGTGATGCGATTATGTTCGAAATATTGGATGTTTTATAAAAATAAAGCATTGAAGTAATAACTATCAAATATGGTACTTCATATCCAAGCATAAGTGTTAATGCCCTTGCCACACCTATCGATGCCCATGGATTACCTGTACCAACCATTCCCATTGCCATACCAAGTGCGCCAACTGTGAATAGATAAACTATAACAAAGAAATTATCAAGTCCAGGAAATGCCACAAGGTTACCAAGTGGTACAAAAGAAAGAGTTGCTATAACTCCTCCAAGAGCCATCAGTACCCCAAAATCAAATATCCATCCGTGGGTCCAACCATGCTTAGTAAGTGTTTTAAAGACGTCTATAAAATTTTGATACCAAGGTGGACCATAACGCTTTTGGATTCTTGCGGTGATTTTCCTACCAATTCCTTCGAATGTCAATCCAAAGAAAAATGCCGTCAGCAACACCTGAGCGACTCTCACAGCTGTCATCATTACCACCTCACCCATAGCAATATTACTAAAACAATCGCAGTCCAAAATAGATAAGCCGAAGCTGCCCTACGAGCTAGGTAATCCACTCCTTTACCAACTGCCTTTAGCACATTTACAAAAGATAGGTACAAATCCTCAAACGATGGATGACCTTCATATTCCCTTTCAAAGAATGCATAAAACTTACTCGCATAATGATATAAGTCATAGTTATGCAAAAACTCTCCTGAGGTGTACTGATCTTCAAGAGGTATCTTCTTACCCTTTGGCATCAGTATATAAATCACTGCAGCTATAACAAAACCTACGGC
The DNA here is from genome assembly GCA_026419195.1 of Fervidobacterium sp. NCBI lineage: Bacteria > Thermotogati > Thermotogota > Thermotogae > Thermotogales > Fervidobacteriaceae > Fervidobacterium > Fervidobacterium sp. The sequence continues at coordinate 104,113 of JANZZV010000003.1, read as the reverse complement.
AAACATTACAAAAACGGTCCAGGTGTCCCAATAACCCATATCAGTCATGAGCTTTGTACCTTCAAATTGAAATACCGCCATACTAAATTCTTTTTGGATATCCGTTATCCACACAAGTACTTGTTGTGGAAAAATTCCCCAAAGTACCGTAAGTGTAACGAGCAAAATCATAGGAATAGTCATGAAAATCGGAGCTTCTCTCACATCTTTATGCTTACTCTTAAGCTGTCCTAAGAAAACACCAGCGAGAGGTCTAAAGACGTACAAAAACGAACCTATACTACCTATAAACGTGAACATCTCTGTTACAAACATTCCTCTTGACACAAGCGACTGAAAAATCATCCATTTTGATATGAAGCCACTTGTTGGTGGTATTCCAGCAAGCGAGATGATACCGACAAGATACGTTACAAATGTTACTGGCATTCTGTGTATCAAACCACCAAGTTCATCTATTTTAGTAGTACCCGTCCTGTAAACAACCGCAGCAAATGAGAGAAAAATCATCGTAGCTGCAAGTGCGTGATTTATCACGTGGAATAATCCTCCAGCGTATCCTACCTTATCTAGCGTTGCCAAACCTATCAATATATAACCACCATTTGCTACGGTTGAATATGCGATGAGCATTTTCATATCATTTTGCTTTATCGCCATTAGTGTTCCAACTAATATAGAAATATTACCGAGCCAGATAAGTAAGTACGAAAGTAAATTTATTCCATTGTAAAATTCACTGAACATAACGGATACTGGAAAAATAGTAAGAACAAGAGCAAGTATGTACGATCCCATCTTAACGAGTTGACCGGACAGCACGGCACTGAAAGTATCTGGAGCGTTACCATGCACATTCCTAAGCCACGTGTGTAATGGAAAAATCCCACTCTTAGCTATGCCTGCTGCAAGTAGGAGTATTAAAACAGTCCACTTAAAACTTGATAATTCATTTGGTAAATATTTAGCTATTTCAAAAACATCGAACGTGTTGTATTTGGAGTAAAGCATAAACACACCGTACAGAAACATGTAGGTTCCTATAGAACTTATAACTATATACCAAATTGTCGCCTTCTTTGACTCTTCTTTCCCCATTGGAACTATAAACAGCGAACCAAGAACGGCAAGTTCCCAAAATATGTAGAGAACTATAAGGTTAGAAGAAAAGAAAACTCCAAGAGTACCAAGTAATGTGAGTATAGACAATGCGTTAAAGGCATGGGGATTTTTTGCTTTATCTATCCATGAAATATTGAAGAATGAAAAACTTGCAAATACTATCAACGACAAGATCGAGAAATATCTTGACATAGCTGTAAATTTAAGCACTTCCTCAAAACCGTACAAATTCTCCACAGCACCTGTTGGAAGGTTCCATAAGATAATCAAACTGTAAATTGACAAGGCAAAAAGCACAATAGGTCCAATGCGTTTATTAATTTTGGAGAGTAAATAACCTACAATCGAACCAACAGCCAAATAAGTTATTAAAGTTTGCATCATTACATACCCCCTTTGAGTACGACTTCCATGTACGATCTAAAGTCAGTTACGTATTCAGCAATAGTGTTACTCTGAGAATGAATAATTTGAGGAAGAAATCCAACAACAACAAGTAGCATTGCAAGCAATAATACTACAAGCTGACTAACAAATGGTAGCTGTTGTGTGCTTTCATCTTTTTCACCCTCTGCGTACCATAAATCAACATTCCACTTAACAATATAACCAGCCTCTATTATTGTTGCTATTAATATTACAACCGGCAGAACATAATTTTCTGCTTCGAACAATGCTTTAAGTAGATAGAATTTTGCCCAAAACCCTCCAAGAAGTGGAAAACCTATGAGAGACAATGAAGCGATTGTAAAAGCGACTCCAGAGGTTTGATCATTTCTAAAACCGTTTTGTCCAAGATAGGCAAAGATAGTGAAAAGTATAAACTTCGATATCACATCACTGAAAAGGTAGAAATACGAAGCAGAGATAATTTGCTGATCCATGGTCGATAAACTAGAAACAATGATACTTGTAGAAGATATTGCCGCAAAAGCTAAAGCTCTTCCAAGATTTCTTTGTTTAACCGCACCAAGCTGTGCAACAATCACTGAAATCATAGCTATGACCCGAACGATTTCGGCTTGCTCAAAACCAAGTACATTAACAAAAATTCTTGAAAAGAGATAGACCATGGATGTTGCAATTGTGGAACCCAAAACAACTGGTGTTAAAGAGCTACCATTCGAATATACATCAACTGCCCAAAATCCGAGTGGTAACACCTTCAATTCAATAAGAAGAGCAATTAAGAAAAATACTGAAATCATTGGTACAAAATTTGGTTCAATTAAGTATTCTGCATAGGCCATATTCAACGTACCGGCTTTGACATAAATCAATACAGTACCAACAAGATACAATGTTCCACCAACACCACCGAATATCAAATACTTGAACGCACCATATGAATTCTTCTTATGACTTGCTATAATATACGATACAGCTGCTATTATCTCAAGAAAAACAAATGAGTTAAAGAAATCACCAGTTAATAACAAGCCGTTCAAAGAAGCAAGTAAGACAATCAATAAAGTTCCTATCCTCTCTTCAAGTTGAGATGATACTGAAATTAAAAACATCAAAACATTTACAAATATCAAAAACGGATAATTGACGTTATCCACAACTAACGCTATACCATACACTGCATCCCATCCACCGATTTCTACCAAAGTGTTAGGTTTTACAAAGAGCAACGTAAAAATTACATTAAACAAACTTACGAAAGGTAACAAGTAATTTCCCAACTTTTTGTTTGGAATGCTTGCAAATGCAAATGCTAACGGTACAGCAACTAATAATGCACTCATTCTATCACTTCCTTTGCCGCACGAATCTCATCCAATTCTACAGAACCGTAGTCTTCGTTTAGATGGATCAACAACATAGCGCCGAGTGCAAGAATTCCTACACCTATGACTATAGCAGTAAGCACAAGTGCCTGTGGAAGTGGGTCAACAAAATTAGCAATTGGAGTTATTGGTGAATAGATTGGTGCTTCCATGTTATCAACGTAACCAAGGGCAACAATAAACATATTGACACCTGTATCTATCAATGAAAGAGAAATGAGTTGCTTGAAAAGGTTTTTCTGAGAAACGATGCCATAAAGCCCTATTCCTATGATTATAAATGCTACGTAGTATACCATACCTCATCCCTCCTTCATTTCAAAGACAATACTCGACAACTCAGCGCCAACTTTGAAACCGATCAATACGTATACAATTGGAACGACACCAGCACTAAACAAATCTCCGATGACACCTGTTGGTAAGAAATTTGTCAAGAATATCCCAGACAAAGCCATACCAATCAGTCCTAAAATCACATACCCAACACCTGAAATTTGCTCTACATGTTTTGAAGCTTCAGTCACTCTAAACTGATTATTTGAAATCAGCATAAGCAAAATGCCAAGGGCAATCACAGTGCCACCTGGAAAACCACCACCGGGTGTAAGATGACCATGTATGAAAATGTAAGTACCAAACAGCAATACGAGTGGAAGAATAATTCCAGAAGTGATCTTCAAAACAAAATGTTCCTCAAACTCAATAAACCTTCTTTTTCTTAAAGCAGAACTAAGGATCCCCACACCAATAGCGGCGGTGAAAAGAACTGTAACCTCACCAAGCGTGTCAAACGATCTGTAATTAACAACAATTGAAGTCACAACATTAGCACTACCTTCTTCACGATTCGATGATTTTTTGAATTCAATTGGTTCATATTTGCCTTTTGTAGATTTACTGATTATATCAAACGATACCCTTGTAAATAAATCCACCTTACCAAATTCAGGGAGAGCTGGTAAAACATCCTTAAAGAAAAAGTACAGAAAAGCTATAACGATCAAGATTGCCCAGATTCTTCTCATTTCTTCTCACCTGCCTCTATTTTCCATAGTGCAAAAAGCATAACAGCAGTGGCAAGGCCTGAACCAACCGCAGCTTCCGTTATAGCAACATCGGGAGCCTTTAACATGATAAAAATCAAAACTGACAACAAACTCACCGCCGAAAGTCCAATAAGTGCATCGATTATCTTTTTAGCTTCGACTGAAAATATTGCAAACACGATCATCAACCCACCCACTAAGAAATAGTAAAGCCTATTAAAATTAGTAAAAACATCTTTCAAAAAATCCAAAACATTATTCATTTTTCCTCACCACCTTGATATCGCTCAGAAAGTTCGTCTACAACAGTTTCCTTACATTTTGGTGCGTTATTTTTATAAGCTGCTCTAATCATGAGCGATGCAACAACTGGATTAGTCAACGCAACGAAAATTATGACAAGAAAAGCTTTCCCAAGAAACGAGAAATCAAGTATACCAATACCAAGAGCAACGGAGAAAGTACCAAGTGTTGTTGCCTTTGTAGAAGCTTGCAATTTAGTGTAAATATCCGGCATTCTTAACAAACCGAGTCCAGCGAAGAAATAAAATAAAGCTCCAAGTCCGATAAGTGAATAACCAAACATCTCTCTAATCATTCCAATCATTTCTCATCACCACACTTTTTCTTGCCAGCCTTACTTTCCAGATATCTTGCAAAAACAACAGTCTCTATGAAAGCAAGAAGTCCGTATAAAATAGCTATATCCATGTACATACTATTCTTAAAACTGTAAGAAATAATAACAATAACACCTATAAACATTACATTCATCATATCAACAGCTACAAGCCGCTCAAACGTTGATGGTCCGAGTAAAAACCTAACAAGCGAGAAAAAGATACCAAATCCTGTAAGTCCAAATACGATCAGATCAATTAGAACCGAACCACTCATTTGCACACCCCCTTGAGTATCTTTTCAAAACGACCGTAAAAAACTTTCTTAGACTCATTATCTAGACCGGCGACATCAATCCAGTGAACATACAACTCATCTCCGACGATATCCATTGTAATCGTTCCAGGGGTTAAAGTAATAGAATTTGCAAGCAGTAACTTTTCAACATCACCTTTCAATTCTGTTTTCACTTTAACAAATCCAGGTCTAACATTCCCTTTACTCGACCACAATCTTGAAGCTACGTCAACATTCGCTTTCACCATCTCCCAAGTAAAAACTGGAACATACACAAACAAGAACTTAAATAAACCTACCAAAAAATTCCTTCCAAACCTTATCCGATAGTACCTCTTGAAGATAACAGATATGAAAAATGAAACAACTAAGCCTACAATAACCTCTTGCCAATCAAATGACCATGTGAGTAAAATCCAAGTGAAAAAACTCACAAGAAAAACGGAAAAACTCATAAAAAATCCCTCCTTTAAAGGATTTTGTTTAAAACCTTGGAAAGAGAAATACAACAAAAATAGACTATTTTACTCCACATTAAATATTCTACCAGAAAAATCACCCTTGCAAAGTGGCGAAAATAGATAATTTTTCTCTAAATTAGAAGATAATTCTCAAAATCCTTTATTTTGAGTCATTAATAAATTTTCTTGAAAATCACTTTAAATTATATCAAAAATGATCTCAAAGACAAAAGTGACAATGTTTGTGATATAATATTTTATATTTATTAACAGACTTATATTTTTGTGTTTATTTTACACATTTCTTAGGTGAGGAAGGAGAGATTCTTGTGAACATTGCTTTCCACTTTTTGCTAGTTAGTGGAATATTTTTTGTCATATTGGGAATATATTCTCTATTTATTAGCGAAAAAAAGCGCTCATTGACTTTTGCTTTTCTTTGCTTTTCTCTGGCAACGTATGTAATAGCTCACGCATTTGAGTTACGAGCACAAAATACGGAGCAAGTTATTTTTCTTTTAAAGCTTAAGTTCTTCGGAATCCCATTTGTTATCCCACTTTTACTAGCATTGATTTACAGGATGTTTTTTGCAAGAGAACTACCGAACAAAGTAAAGATTCCAGTTCTTATGATGGCTTTCCTAACTGTTTTCTTCTCGTCGACGAATGAATATCATAATCTTATGTTTACACAAGTATCTTTGAAAAATTATGGTGATTTCATCGTTGCTGATCTTAAGTTTGGGCTATGGTATGCTCTGTTTGGATTGTATGTTTACATTCTTTCAATGTTCATGATAGCCTCTTTATTCAAGCTTGCCAAAAACGCAAGAAACCCAGTTGTAAGAAAACATTCAGTTATGATAATTTTATCCATTTTGTTTCCCATGATCTCCGAAATATTTTATTTTGTGAAGTTGTCACCATATAACCTTGACATAATGCCATTTGCTTTGAGTATATCTTTTGTTTTCTTAAGTTTTGCGGTGTTTCGTTATGGTTTCTTGTACATCGATGAAATTTTAAAGGATGTTCTATTATCAGGGATAAAGGAAGGTATTATAATTTTGGATAAGAACAACAGACTATTAGAATTTAACATGGCAGCCAAAGAAATGTTTGAACAACTGAATTTAAATTTGAAAGGAGAAGAGTTTTCTAAGATTATTCCTATCGAAGAATTCTTGTCAAATAACACTGAAGAGATAGAAATGGAAGTTTTTGGAAAGAAAAAATACATAGAAATAAGCAAATTTGAGATCACCGACAAGAGAGAAGTAATTGGAAAGGCATTAATAACAAGAGACGTAACCAAAAGACGTGAGTTATCCAATCAATTAGAATATAGCGCCTCACATGACTATCTCACAGGAATATTCAATAGAAGAACGGTGTTCAATTTTATACAAAAACAATTTGAGCTTGCGAAACGCTATAAAAGAAAATTTTCTATAGTGATAATGGACATTGATCACTTTAAGAGAATAAATGATACTTATGGTCATCAAACTGGCGATGAAGTACTCAAACACATTGTAAAACTTGTGGAGAAGCGATTGAGAAGTTCTGATATAATTGGAAGGTATGGAGGAGAGGAATATATAATAGTGCTTCCAGAAACCGACGCATCGCATGGGAGATTATTAGCTGAAGACTTAAGAAATATGATCTATAATTCAGAATTTGATTATAAAGGAGTAAAAATAAAAATAACCGCTAGCTTTGGCATTTCGGAATTTGATTTTAACGAAGTTAATCTGGCAGTGGATGAATTGGTAAAACGTGCTGATATCGCTCTCTACCAATCAAAGAACTTAGGACGGAATCGTGTTTCAGTATACAGTGAAGCAAGCTGAAGAATCTTAAGATATTAATCAAAGCAGACCACAAAGTCTACTTGTGTTATTCTTCATCAACTGTTGAAAGTTCAGTAGAAGGATCTGAGAATTTGGCTTTAAATATCGTGAATATGATAACAATACCAGTTATGATCAGAAAGATAGAAGGATAAAATATAAGTTTGTAATTTCCGAGCTTGTCTTTTACTAATCCTGATAACGTATTTCCAAAAATTGCTCCTAAACCGTAGGCTGTAAACATTAAACCGTAATTTTGTGCAAAACGCTCTACCCCAAAGTACTTTCTTGTCAAGTAGGGTGCGATCGCAAGCCAACTTCCGAAATTAAACCATATCAATGATAGTGATGAAAAATAAATTACTACTTGCTGTTTATCTAAGAACAAGCCGAGTAATAACGATATCAAAAGTAAAATATATGAGCCGGAAACTACGATTATCTCATCTACTTTGTCAAGTATAAAACCAACTAACAGCCGACCAAAAGCATTAAATACAGCAAATATGGATATGAAAACAGAGATACTCTCCATCGAAAGTCCAACTATCTCCAATCCAATTTGCGAACTTATTCCTATGAACATCAATCCAATTAAAGTTGCAAAAAAGAATAATAAATAAACAGCCTGAAATTCACTATTTTTTGCGACAGATTTTGAAGTTTTTTGTTTTTGAGCATTTTTTGTATCGATTTTGAATGATTCTAATGAAGCCCCGTAGATAAGATAAGTTGTAAACAATACTCCAAAAGCTATTAAGCTATACAACTTCAACGCATTAAAAACCCCTACCATCTTTATCAACGTGGTGTATAAAGGAGCGCTGATCAGTGGAGATATTCCAAAGCCAGCTAACACAAATCCAGACAACGTACCTTGACTCTTTGGAAAATACCTTGCAATAATAGTAAGCGGGACATTATAACACAATCCGACACCACTTCCAACAACAATTCCATACCAAAATACTAACGTATAGAATGCTTTGAATTGACCAGCCAAGAAATAACCTAAACTAACAAGGAGAGCTCCTAACAAAAATGTTCTTCTTATCCCCATAATTTTTTGGAAAACACCACCCAATGGCATAAAAATAGCGTAAAGCATGAGAAATATCATAAATGGTAAGTTACTTTGAAATGATGTCAGATTCAAAGCCTTCTCTAACGGAGTCTTCACAACACTCCATGAGTACACACTTCCAAGCACCATGAACGAAACAAAGCTAAAAATAAGCATTGAAATACTCTTCCAACTTTTGCTCACTTTCTCATCCTCCTTGCTCACTTCTTAACCCAGAAAACGATAAAATTTTTCCGTGCTAATTATAGCCTACGTTAATTCTTTTTTCAATCTTAGAATTTAGAACGTTTAAGCTTCCAATTTAGAGTCATAGTATTTTATATAAAACATCAAACCACGCAAAATTTTGACAGAATATAATACAGTATGATAAAATTTTATAGAGTTTTAGCGTGTTTCTGAAAAATGTGAGTATATTCAAAGGCTGGTTGTCTAAAATGGATAAAACGATCTTAAGTAAAGCAAGAAAGATTGCTCTGGTTTCAGTTGGTTTTCTTTCCCTTTTCTTAGGAATAGCGGGAATATTTCTCCCAGTTTTACCTACAACTCCATTTCTACTTGTCTCTGCATGGGCTTTCTTAAGAACATCGCAAAGGTTGTTTCATTGGCTTGTTAATCACAAATTGCTTGGAAGATACATCAGAGATTATTTAATTCATAAAAAGCTTCCAGTTAAAACAAAGTTGATTTCGATTGTAACATTGTGGGCGGTGATTTTAACAACTGCAATGTTTCTGGTTGAAAATGTTCTAGTCAAAATCCTTCTCTTAATAATAGCTATTGGTGTAACGTTGCATCTACTCGCTTTGTGACATTTGTAGAAAAGGTGATAATATGAGAAAGCAATTGGAAAAAGAAAAAAAGATAATCCTATTCTCAGTTGTGATGACAGTTTTCTCCTCGGTACTTGGAATTGTATTTGGAACGACTTCTAAATCACAAGTCATTTTGTTCGACGGATTATATTCACTTGTAAGTCTTGTTCTGTCGTTGACATCGTTTTATACTGCAAAATTCATGGCAAAAAATGACTGGAAAAAATATCCATTCGGAAAAGCAGCTGCCGAACCATTAGCAATGATATTCAACTACAATGTATTAATATTCTTGGCGTTAGAATTTACAATTGAAAACATAGGCATATTACTTAAGGGCGGAAGAAGCGTCGAAACCGATGTTGCTATTACTTATTCTTTAATTACTACTTCTTTGTGCGCATTTACATTTTTTATCTTGAATGCCTTGGCAAAAAGAAAAAACTCTGGACTTTTAAATGTTGAAGCCGATGGTTGGCTTTACGATACACTAATAAGCTTATCAGTCTTGATAACATTTTTCATTGTGGACAATCTTTCAAAGAGAGGATTGTTTATCAATTATCTGCGATTTGTTGATCCTACCGTTGTGATTATTATTTCGGTGCTTTTTATAACGAAATCCATCAGAATAATCTTAGAATCTTCAAGAGAGATACTGGATGTTTCTCCCGAAGATGAATTAAGAGACAAGTTAGAAAGTATTGTTGAAGACATTGAAGAAGAGTATAAAATAAAAGAATCATTTCTAAGAGCATCACAGGGAAGGAGGATCATTTGGGTTGAAATAGATTTTGTAGTTGATGACAATTCCTTAGTAAAAACTGTTAAAGACGAAGATGAAATCAGGGAGAAGATTTACAGTGCCTTAAAAGAGGTAAAATGTGATAAGTGGATAACAATTTCATTTACAACCAAACGTAAATGGGCAAAATGATTAATTTTGTAAAATACAGTCTTTCTTATTGACAATCTTGGGTTTAAGCTGTAATATTATTCAAAAGAACAACTGTATACTCTCGGGGCAGGGTGAAATTCCCGACCGGCGGTATAGCCCGCGAGCCTTCAGAAATGAAGGTTGATCTGGTGAAATTCCAGAGCCGACGGTAAAAGTCCGGATGGGAGAGAGTATGCTGGTATATATGTACGTTAAATTTACTAGAAAGAATGTCATATCTTCACGCCCCGAGAGCTTTTCTCGGGGCTTTTGTTATTAATAATTATTCCATAGCGAGGTGTTAGGATGCTCGAAGACTACTACATGAAATTGGCACTTAAATTAGCCAAAAAAGGATTAGGGTATGTGAATCCGAATCCACCTGTTGGCGCTGTTATAGTGAAAGATGATGTAATTTTAAGTACCGGATATCATGAAAGATATGGTGGCTTTCATGCTGAAAGAAATGCTATTTTGAAAGCAAGGCAGAAAGGTGTAGATTTATCCAATTCTACTTTATACGTGACCCTTGAACCATGTGATCATCATGGTAAAACACCACCGTGTACTGACTTGATTATCGAGTCTGGTATTAAACGTGTTGTTATTGCATCAAAAGATCCAAATCCAATTAGTGGAGATGGCATAGCAAAACTAAAAAAAGCAGGTATTGAAGTAGAAGTTGGAATCTTAGAAAAAGAATCACACAAGTTAATGAAATTTTTCTTAAAATATGTAACTAAAAACCTACCCTATGTCACTCTGAAATATGCGAGCACCTTAGATGGTAAGATAGCGGATAAATATGGGAATTCAAAATGGATAACTGACGAACTTAGGAAAATGGTGCATAAACTGAGAGTTGAACACATGGCAGTAATGGTTGGTAGCGGGACGGTAATTAAAGACAATCCTCAGCTCAACATCAGACTTACCAAATCCAAGAAATCCTCACCAATCAAAATTATCCTGGATAAAGAAGGTATTACACTTGAAGATTGGCACATTTACAATGTATATAAGGACCAAACCAAAGTAATAGTCTTTACCGAAAAATTGTTTAAGAACCTTCCAAGACATATAAAAACGATAAATGTTACTGAACCAATTGAAATTTTAAAAGCTTTGTACACAGAGGGTATTGACTCGGTATTGATCGAAGGTGGCTCAACTCTCTTTTCACAATTCTTACCACTATCAGACGAGATTTATGGTTTTTATGGTGCAAAAATACTTGGTGAAGGCAGAGATATATTTGCATTGATTTCTAAAAACTTGGAAAATGCCTACAATTTTTCTATCAGAGAACTAAGAATTTCAAAGAACAAGAAAGAATTCTTGGTGGTGATGGAAAAATGTTTAGCGGGATAATCCAGCAAGTACAACCTGGAGAGTTGGTAAGTGGGGTATTGAAAATCAAAAGATGTTGGGAGAATTTGTCAGTTGGTGAAAGCATAGCAGTCAATGGTGTATGCCTTACACTTACTAAGTTTGACAAAGAATTTATGTATTTCGATGTTGGGCTCGAAACATTGTCAAAGACGAATCTTGGAAAGTGTAAGCTTTTCAATTTAGAAAAGGCGCTCAAAATGGGAGATAGTATCTCTGGTCATTTTGTAACTGGACATGTTGATGGTACGATTAAATTCATATCAAAAAACAGTGTTGCAAACACAACATACATGAAATTTTCTATCCCATCAGAGCGTTGGGCAATATCAAAAAAAGGATCTATAACACTCAATGGAATAAGCTTAACAGTTGCCGATGTTGACTTTGACACCTTTATTGTCCAGATAATACCACATACATTGGAAAAAACAAACCTTAAACATCTAACACCGGGGGAACACGTAAACTATGAAATAGACATACTGGCAAGATATATAAGGAACGTAATAATTCAAAAGGAGATGACAAAACAATGGGAATTTTAGAAAAAATAAAAGAGGAATTCCTGAGTGGTAAACCGATTGTCTTAATAGACGAAGAAAGAGAACTGGAAGCAGATTTTGTCTACCCAGCACAAATGATAACAGATGACATAGTGGAGTTTATGACAAAGTACGGGAAAGGACTATTTTGTCTTGTTGGTCCTCAAAATGAACTGTTAAGACGAGGATTCTTCAGACTACCATCAAACTATAGTGCAAATTACTTTATACCTGTGGATTTTCCATCAACGAAATTATCAACAGGTATACCCGCTAAGGAACGGGCTATTACCTGCCAAAAACTAGTTGATGAGACTCTAACAATAAGTAACTTTAAGTATCCAGGGCATGTCACATTAATTGGTGCCATAGAATTTTCTAAGCGTAAAGGACACAGTGAATCATCAATCGAACTACTTAAAATGTTAGGTTTCAAACCATACTCTGTCATAATAGAAATCTTAGACGAAAAAGGCGATTCGCATAACTTACAATACATAGATGAAATATGCGAAAGATTTAATCTCGCAAAATTGACAATCAAACAGGTATGGAGAGAGTACATTAAAAATAATCAATTACTCAAAATTAAAGCATGTGCAAACTTACCAACAAAATTTGGTGTATTCAAAGTACTATCTTTTGACAATAACTTAGATCAACAAGAGCACTTCGCTTTATTAAAAGAATACAAAGGAATTCCGTTAGTAAGGATTCATTCCGAATGTGTAACGGGTGACTGTCTCAATTCACTAAGATGCGATTGTGGCTCACAACTTGAGAAAGCACTTAAAATTATTCAAAAACATGGAGGAATACTTTTGTACTTGAGACAAGAAGGAAGAGGAATTGGTTTAAGTTGGAAGATAAGTGCTTACGAGTTGCAAGATTCTGGTATTGATACATATGATGCCAATATTAAACTTGGATTCAACCCAGACGAAAGGGACTACGCAATTGCCGTTCAAATGCTTAAAACCTTAGGAATCACAAAAATAAAACTTTTAACAAATAACCCAGACAAAGCAAACCAACTTGAGAATTACGGTATTAAAGTTGAGGAAAGAATACCATTGATAGGAGAAATACAAACACACAATATAAGATACTTGAAAACGAAAGTAATGAAATTCGGACATACTATTAGTGAAATCACAAATGTGGAGGGATGAGGATGCGTATCTGGGAAGGCAGCTATAACGGTGAGGGGTTGAAATTTGGAATAGTAGTTTCAAGATTTAACAGTGCAATAACCGATAAACTATTGGAAGGTGCTTTAGATTGTTTACAAAGACACGGTGTAAAAGATGAAAATATAGAGGTTATCAAAGTTCCAGGTAGTGTTGAAGCTATTTATGCATTGAACATCATGAGTAAGAATACGGAAAAATATGACGGAATAATAGTTTTAGCTGCCGTCATACAAGGTGAAACTTACCATTTCAACATTGTAGCAAACGAAATAGGAAAAGCTGTTGCTCAGCTCAACCTCACATCTCAAATACCAATATCTTTTGGAGTACTAACAACCGAAACTGTGGAACAAGCTTTGAATAGAGCCGGAATAAAAAGTGGAAACAAAGGATTCGAAGCAGCCATGGCTGCACTTGAAATGGCAAACTTAAGAAAAATTTTAAAGCATGGAAATTAAAAGTGTTACTTAGACTGATAATCTTCCAGTATAATTTCAGTTGTAAATGTATACATGTGAGTTTATGTGCTTAGATTCAAAAAATTTTGTGCCAAAATATCTGAAATAAATGGTGCTGATCAAAGGAAAAAGGCATCGAAAGAAACACTTGAACAAATGGAAAAAGCCTCACAAAACGTATCAGCATTAGTCCAACAAGTAACAAGCAAAGTAGAAGAAATATCAACAAGTTTCCAAGACGTGACAAAGTCATCAAACCGAATAGAAAACTTAGCAGCGAATTCGACCAGCAAAGCGCAGCAGCACAAGAAACGAATAGTGCGATGAGAACCGTATATCAAAATCCACGGTTACAATAACACAATAAATAACGAAACTGGCAAACCATTTCAGACAAATACACTTATCATTGAATGAAAAAATTCATCGGAAGAGTTAAAAAAGTATTGAACATACTGGAAAAAAATCAAAATACAAAAACAAGATAGTACCCGGCAAGGGTACTATCTTTAATACTATCTTTAATATGAGTATATGAGGAAAACAGAGCAACAACTTGACAAAAAAAAATGAAAAATGGTTAAATGTACTTATGAATAAAAAATTTTAAACGCAACAAAATATGTAATAGTTTTCAAAAAACTAACTCATATAATAAATGTTTATAACTACCTACATCAGTTGAAAAATCTTAAAGCTTCCATGACAACAATCCAAACTCCGCATAAACAGGCGCGGCACTGATAATTGGAAAAAACAATTTATTCAACAAATGGCATAAATTCAACAAAACTTGAAAATCGCTCTGTTTTAAAAACCATTTCCGTACCTATTATGAAAACAATATTACGATTGTGAACACGGGAGATAAAGCAAATAATGAACAACTCTGAAGTTGGAACAAACCAAAAAACAGGTCCGGAGTCAGGAATCCAAGGGCAAGTAGGTAAAGAGTAAGTCATAAGAAGACACGCTTAATGAAAGCTAAAATAAGAGGTACGGAAAAACGCAGTCTAAAAGCAAGAATTTAAGAGCATTCTGGAATCCAAGAGTCAGGAAGGTACTTCTCTCTGAAAGAGATGGGAACTGCGCTAAGATAGTTGTATTTTTAGCTGCTTGTTTGCGTGCTATGGTTTTGGGTAAGATGGATGTTTGGACGTGAATGAGCGAAAACAAAGAGTTTTGATATGAAGCAGATGTTTAGGTATAGAGTTATGAGTTGAGGATTTTGGGGATGGTTGATACCATAATAGGTTTATGAAATCCGGTTAAGAATGACACGACCAAATGTTAGACAACAGTCAGTGTATGCAAGCAGGGGTAAGATTTTCACCGGACATGTGTTTATAGTAATTGTTTAAGTTGTTGGAAAAAATTGAGCTTTGAGGGAATGGTGCGTAATGGCATTATTAAGTTGGAAATTGTACATAAATTAAGTACACATGCAATATTGGTACGAAAATAAAAACATAGGATAACGAAAACGTTATCACTGAAGTAATTGTTAAGTTTAAAAGAAAGATTAAACCACCTTAAACCGACTCTTGGTTTTTGTTTTACTATGCTAGTGTACGACTGTTGAATTTACTTATTGATATAATATCTTAAAATGCGTACTTTACTCCTATCTGTGTTGGAAAGACTGGAATTATTGGTATGAGCCCGCCACCTAAAAAAATAGTAGCATTTGCCAATAGGTAAAATCCCAAACCATCATACTGTGTTTCAACTGCAAGTCCGCCGTAAACTCCTATTGTGTTTCCATTGTGAAACATACCGTAGCTTATTCCACCAGTTAAGTAGTTTTCAAAGTTGGGTATCAACGAAATTTTGAAACCTATACCTGCGTTAACATCGGCTCGCCAATACCCTTGAAGGTTCTGAAGTGCATTACCAAAGACAAATATAGCAACAGGGGAATTGGTATGAAAAGCGAATCCGATACCTACACCACCAGTTAAAATTTCGGCTGAGAATCCTAAGCCTAAAGTAAGGTTGGCTGTCTTTTGTTGCACTTGTTGCGAAAATACCAAAGTTGACAAAATAAAAACAGAAAGTATGACAACAAATCTCATAGTTCTCATACCAATCACCTGATCATCTAAACTGTACAAAACTGTACACGTCTAGATGGCTGGGGTATTTCTTACCGCCTTTCGAGTTGTCCCTTCCCCAGCTGGCGGTATTTGGGACAACTATAGCCTTCTGTAGTGTTTTTTTATCTAAGCTACCATTTTCGCAATTCTCAAGTGTTATTTTGCTGCATACCACGAATTGTCTGTTCTCATCTTTCCTGTATTCAATTCATATGCTTTTTTTAGCTTCTTAAAAAGCTGGCTTTTATTTTAAGCTAAACTAAAATTTATCATCGCAATGCTTTTCTTATTAAATAATATCATATTACGTATCATAACACAAGATTTTGCTGAATGAGTGATATAATAATTTTATCTAGATGAGATGATTCTCGGAGGGAATATATCAGGTGAAAAAATTTTCTTGTATTTTATTTCTAATTGTTTTGTTAAGTAATATTTTTTGTTTGGATTTCTCTTTGTATGGTCACAAGGACAGTGTGTGGCAGGTTGAAACAGATGGAAAACTTCTTTATTCTGTTGGTGCTGATGGCATGTTAAAGGTTTGGGATGATAATTTAAGAATTATTCAAAGTCTGAGTACACACAATAGTTGGGCAAGGTGTGTTGGACTTTATGAGGGGTTTATGGTTGTTGGAGGGTACAAGCCAGATAATGTTCTAAGGGTATATGAGAAAAATTCTGGAAAGTTGTTAAGTGAATTGATTGGACACAAGGGTTCTATTTTTTCTGTTGTATTTTATAAAGATTACATTATATCCGGTGGATCTGATAATATGCTTATCTTTTGGAAACGGTTTTCAGAGTTCAAAAGATTGAATATCCACGATGGATGGATAAGAAGTCTTTTAGTGGTTGACGATTGGTTATTCAGTGGAGATGAAAAAGGTAGAGTCAACATTGTTGATTTGAAAAATTTTGAGTTGATAAAATCTTTTGAACTTAAAAGCCAGATATTGTCGATGGTACGTTTGGTAGAAGTAAATTCAAATTCTGATGTTGTATTGATTGGATTAATGGATGGAAGTATATACAAACTCAGTCGAGATTTAAAGTTGCAAAAAGTGGCTAAATTGCATGAAGGAATATATGCTTTGAGGGTTTACGGAAACTATGTTGTTGCAACTCAAGGTGGTGGGGTTGTTTTTTTGGATGTTAAGAAAAATTTTGATATTGCTTATCGTTTTGAGATTTCACCTGCTGAATTGACATCTGTTACTGTTTTAAAGGGGAAATTATTTGCTGGTAATAGGCAAGGAGAGGTATTCTGTTATACCTTAGATGGAAAGTATATTTCTAAATCATCAAGGCATTTCTATTCTTCTATTAGGTTACATGCAGATAGTAATTTCCTATATGTTGGACGTGAAGATAGTGTTTTAGAAGCATACAATCGAAGTTCCGGAATGGTTGCCTGGAGTTTGAATCTGAACAGTTCAGTACGTTGCATTGAAAAGTATAAAGGTAACCTTGTGGTTACAACAGGAAATGGTAATGTATATTTCATAGCTAATGGTAAGATTCTAAGGCTGTTTGTTTTGGAAAATGCTTGTATCAGTACAGCGGCTGATGAAAAGAGATTGTTTTTGGGAAGTTATGAAGTTGTGTATGAGTATTCGTCTAATGCTTTCCACAAGTTGTTTTCTGTGGTTGGAACCTGGATTACTTCTGCTGTTTTATATAATGATGTCTTGTTTATTGGTACGAACACAGGTGAATTGTATGAATTTAATCATGTTAGAAAAAGTTATTCAAAAGTTGGTAATTTTGGCTCTGCTATTGTGAAGTTAATTGTTGATGAAAAGAGGTTGCTGATATTTTTACACAATGGCATATTGAAAGAATTGTCTTTAGTAAATAAGACCATCTTACGGGAGAAAATTATATTTATGCCTATTTATGACGCTGTTTTGATAAAGAAATACGGTGAGAAATTGGTAATCGGTGGTAGTTTTTTGAGAATGGATGTAAGTGATTTGGAATTCGAAGCACCTGTAGTTTCTGTTGCTTTTTATGCGAATAGTGTATTCGTTGGTTTGTCAAACGGAAGGGTTATGGAGCTTGAAGGAACAAAGGTTGTCAGACAATTTGCATCTAATTTGGGAAAGGTATCAACTTTGTACGCTGATGATACGGTGGTTTCTGGTCATGAGGACGGAAAGTTAGTTGTGTGGAACTACGATGAAAAAACAGGAAGTTTTCACATTTCCAAGGTTTTAGATGATCATACGGATGCGGTGAAAAAGATTGTAAAGATCGGGAATAAAATTTTCTCTGCGTCAAGCGATAAAACGATAAAGGTGTGGGACCTAAACAGTGGTAAGTTGATCAACACTCTTTCTGGACACAAGGGTTATGTGTGGGCACTCTATTCTATTGGGAATTATTTGATTAGTGGTGGTTGGGACGGTAGAATTATCCTT
The DNA here is from genome assembly GCA_026419195.1 of Fervidobacterium sp. Lineage (NCBI taxonomy): Bacteria > Thermotogati > Thermotogota > Thermotogae > Thermotogales > Fervidobacteriaceae > Fervidobacterium > Fervidobacterium sp. Next base: position 85,974 of record JANZZV010000003.1, on the reverse strand, counting down.
TGGGATGTGATTTCCAACAAATCTCTGAGGATTTATGAAACAAATTTATCTGTAACTGATATTTTTGCAATTTCAAATGATAAAATTTATGCATCTACGTTGGAAGGTTATGTTTTAAAGCTAACGTCTAACGGTTTTGAAAAGAATAGATTGTGTAATGATACACTCTGGTCTATCGATGGAAAAGGTGGTAAAATTACGAGTGTATACACTGCAGGTTGGGATGGTTATGTGTATGTACTCGATGATAAATTAAACGTGAAATTAGTTAAGAAATGCCACAATTCAACAATATTCAAGGTTATGATATATGGCGATTTTATTATAACAGCAGGAACTGACAATCTCATGAAAATTTGGAATAATAATTTTGTACCTGTTGTTCAGTACAATAATTTTAAGCAGTCGATTTTAGCCATAGCTATCTCAAAAAGCACGGGGAGAATTGTTACAGCGCAAGGTGTTGGACTTTACAAAATTGATATTTCAATTATTCTTAAATGATTACAAAGATGGGGGTTATAATGTTTATGGAAAAGACGATAAGTACTTCGGTGATATTCGATGGAGTTTTATTGAGAGTTTTAAAAGATGAAGTCTTGCTTGAAAATGGAGTTGTAAGTGTTAGAGAGTATGTGTTGCATCCCGGGGCTGTTGCTGTTGTGCCTGTAACAAGCGATGGTAAAGTCGTTCTTGTTGAACAGTACAGATATCCGGTGAAACAAAGTTTGGTGGAAATACCAGCAGGTAAATTTGACAAACCAGACGAGAATCCTATTGAGTGTGCTCAGCGAGAGCTTGAAGAAGAGACTGGTTACAAAGCTGGGAAATTTATTTATCTTGGATATATACATACAACACCTGGTTTTTCAAACGAGGTGATATATTTGTATTTGGCTCAGGATTTGTACAAAGGTACAATGGCTCCAGATGAGGATGAGATACTTAAGGTACACATTGAGGATTTTGATGATGTGGTAAAGAAATGTATTAATGGAGAGATCACAGATGTAAAAACAGTGATAGGGATATTAAGAGCATATTTCAAATTAAGAGGTGAAAGATGATGGTTAGGGTTATTATAAACGGCAAAGAGGAAATGCATAACGCAAATGATTTTGAAAATTTCGGAGACTTTCTCAGGAGAATGATTCCAGCTGGAAAGGTTTTGAAAAGTCTAAAAGTTAACGACAAACTTGTCCCAATTTCTTATGTTGATGAACTGAAAGGTGCAAAAATTGATGAAGATATATTGATAGAGATGGAAATTGTTAACACTGTTGAGTTCTTGAAGGATACTTTGAAGGATGTGCTTGGTTATATAAATAATGTGAAAACTTTGCTACCAAGAGTTTCGAATAATATAATAATTGGGAATGAGGATGGATGGAAAGCAATAAAAGATCTGTCCGATGGGATTTCTGCAATGGAAAATTTGAGGAATTCAACAAATCAAATTACTAAACTTCCGGAAAGTGAACTTGGAATGTCTATAACCTTAGAGGAAGTAACCTCGACGTTGAGAGAATTGCTTGCTGCTCTTGATAAAAAAGATAATCTTGAGATTTCGGATATTGTGGAAAACAAGATTCCTCGTGTGCTTGATTTTTATATTGAGTACTTTTCAAAGGTTCTTGAAGCCTTAACAAGGGTAAATTAAGACCCTTATTTCAAGGAGGAATGCTTATGGATTACACTGAACAAATGGTTTTAACGGCCAGTCCCGCCAAGTTGATAGAACTTTTGCTTGATAAGGCGATAAGTGTCTTGGAAGATGCTAAAAGATTGATTGATGAAAAAAATTACACAGAAGCCAACGATAAGATAGTAAGAGCACAAGATATCGTTATGGAGCTTAATTTGGCTCTTGATTTGGAAAAAGGCGGTGACATAGCCAAAAATTTGAGAGCACTTTATAACTATATGTATAGAACTTTAGTTGAAGCGAATATAAAGAAAGATAAGAATATGATAGACGATGTTAAAACTCTGCTTTCTGATTTGCTATCAACTTGGCGCGAGGCTATGAAATCGGCAGGAAGCACAGCAAGTCAGATAGACGTTAATAAACCGAGAATTAATCTAACTTTTTAATCCTTTCGTGTATTGTTGTAGGTGAATTGAATGAGAATTTCTTTTTTTATTTCCAATATATTTTTCATTGCATTTGTTGTGGCTCTGGTTATTTCGATTATATTTTTCGAGATAGGTTTGCGAGCTTTGAGAAAGGAAAGTGAGCGTAAGTCAAAGGAAAGTAATGCTTTAGGTTTTCGATGGCTATTTTTTGCGCTTGCTTTTCTTTTCCTCTCGATAGTTTTCTCTTTGTTCAAATTCTAAGTAAAAAAATCAAAAGGCATTGCTGCAAACCACAAAAAATGTGGTAAAATTGTTTTTGCAGAACATCTCAAATTGGAGGTGGTATAATGGAGATGAAATTTTTGACATTTCACTTAGGTGAAGAGTTGTTTGCCATCAATATAATGAAAGTGGAAAGGGTTAAAGAATACGAAAAAACCACAAAGATGCCGAATATTGCAGATTACGTTGAGGGGATAATCAATTTAATGGGGGAAATAGTTCCAATAATTAACTTGAGAAGGAAATTTATGCTTGAGGATTTTTCTAATAAGGAAAAGACAAAGATAATAGTTGTTAAATTAGAAAACGGAAAAAAGGTTGGTTTTTTAGTCGATGATGTTAGGGAAGTTTTAACTGTTACAGATGATTTAATAGATGAGCCACCAGCACATGTAGGTGGAATTTCTAATGCTAAGTTTATTTCTGGTGTTATAAAATTACCTTCGGAGATGGTTTTGACACTTGAGGTAGATAATTTACTTACTGCGGAAGAAAAGTTTGCACTGTCAAAATTGGCATGAAGACCATCTTGAAAAAAGTATGATTTGTGATAGAATATTCAAGGTTTTTGTGGGTGTGTAGCTCAGTGGAAGAGCACTTCCCTCACGAGGAAGGGGTCGTAGGTTCAATTCCTACCACACCCACCAATGAAAAAGCTGTTCAGGCAGGCTTATAGCCTGCCTTTTTTATTATGCTTTTCCTGTCCAAAGTTTGAGAAGGTTTTTGAATATAACTATGACTGCATATACAACGGCACCTACAATTATAGTTATAACTTCCCTGTAAAGAGTGATAAATACGGGGGCTTTTATGTGGCAAAATGAGTTAAATATGGAAACTAATGCAAACGTTCCGAGGAAATCAAAGATTATTCTTATGTATTTGTTTCTAAAGTCTGTAGATAGTAGAAGGATTGGTATAAACAAAAGCTCTTTGATCCTCGGCCTTATTATGAAGACATTTTCAAGTACGAGTCTAATCTTTTCTTCGGATTCAGTTACATATCCATAATTTCCGCTTCTTAGTATTACGTAAGCGATTGTGGTTGCAATGAGCAACACGAACAAGAAGACAAACAGTGTGAGTTGCTTTTTGTCAAGTTTCGTTTTTTTGGGTTTATCGTTTTGGCGCAATGAAAGCAGGACTTTTAATCCAACGATTGCTGGAAGAATTGTAAGTGAAGCTTTTACACCCCTGTATGTATCGAGATCGTTTAAATATTGGAATGAATACAGCGAAAAATTGGTTAGCGTGCCCAATATGAAAAAGTTTGCTATTTTTGTGAAGTTGTTTTTTGATGAAAAATAACAAGCAACTGTTCCAAGTATGCTTACTATACTTACAAAGAGCCAGTCTACACGAAATAGCAAGAAACAAAAAGTTGCAATTGGCATTTGTAGAGAGACATATAAGCCAAGGAGTACTGAAAATATTTTTGTGTTCCAATTCGAGTTGTCTGGCTTTGGAATTTGATTATAAATTTGAAAGAAATTGCTAAATTTCTCAAAAGCTTGGAGTGATACATCTGAATTTGGTAGTACTATAACCTCAACACTTCTTTCAACGACCGCTCTCCAAAGTCTTTTGAATAATGAGAATGAGTTATATCGTTGTAATTCCTTTGGCTTAACATAGTGCACTTTTACTATTTTGTCGTACCTGGTCTTCTGGTAGAAACTTCTGACAAAGATTGTATCGCCGTAAAATTCAAGATTTCCGACGTATTTACCTTTGATTTTTTTTAAGAAGTCTTCTTCCGATAGTTCCACTTTTTCAAATGGTATAATCAACTGTGTGTCTGGTTTTATTTCTTCCTTACCTGTGTAAAATAAGATGCGAGGATCGTTATCGAAAAAAACTGTAACTGAGAGATTTGATCTGTCGATAGGCACTCTGAGAATTGTTGCACATAATATGGTTATTGAGAATAGTGCTATTATTATGTTTATGTAATTCTCATTTTTTGAAAAAAGAGGTACTTTCAAATCTTACCACTCTCCAGCTCCAGCAGCTGTAAAACGTTTTTTAATTCTCCGCTCAAATCGGCTATGAAATTGTATTCTTTTCCTCTAAAGTTGAACCTGATCTGTGTGCAATGTAGAAAATGCCTTTGTAATTTGTATTTTTTTGCGAATAGTCTGTTAAGTTTGAAATCGCCATAATTTTTGTCACAAACTATAGGGAAACCTTTTAAAGATAAATGCTTTCGTATTTGGTGCTTTCTACCGGTTTCTATATCTACATCCACCAGTGATAGTTCAACATTTTCGCCGTCAAGATGAATCTTAAAATATCTTACAGGTGTCAGAATAGTTTTTGCGTATTGGTTATCGATAGGTTCTTCTATAACTAACTTTTGAACTTTTCCAAAAACCAAAGCCATGTATTTTTTTTCGACGTTGCGTGAGGAGATTATTTCACTTATCTGTCTTGCGATATTTCTATCTTTCGCAATGACCATTACTCCCGAGGTGTCTTTATCCAGTCTGTGGACCAGAAAAGCTTCAAATCCGGCTTTTTCGCCATAATATTTCAAGCCTTCAATTAAAGATGGTTTGTTAATGTTCTTACCAGGATGAACAGATAAGTGTGCTGGTTTGTTGATGACAAGAAGTGTTTCATCTTCGTATATTATATCCAATTTCATTTTGACTGGTTTTAGTTCTTTGTATTCCCTGTTGTATTTGTTAATGTCTTCTCCCATTATTTGTACTAAGTCTCCTAAGGTAAGTTTCGTTGAAGGATCTTTAACTTTTTGTCCATTAAGATGCACTTTTCCAGTTCGAAAGAGTTTATAAATAGCACTAAGCGGTACATTTTTAAGCACCTTTCTAAGAAACTTGTCTATTCTTGAAAAGTAATTTGACTCATCCACATGCCACTCGAATACGTGTCCTAATACGTTTGTTTGTTTAACATTGTTTACCATTCATGCAACACCTTCTTCCTATATGATAATGAAGGCTGTTAAATATCAAAATAGATGTTTATCTAGCAGTTCTGATACAATAGTTGATGGTAAGCTTGCAAACTTTCTAAAATATTGTTCGTATTCTGCATGAGCATTTTCTTCACTTGTATCGACTATTACTTTTAACGAGCAAAATTCAATTCCATTTTCTTGACAAACCTTTGCTATCGCAGCACTGTCCATATCAACAGCTAAGGCATTGTATTTGTTGTACAAATCTTCTTTTATTTTTTTATCGCTAACAATAAGATCACCGCTCACCATAGGACCCAGTATAATATTTTGATAAACGTCTTTTATCTTTTCTATAAGCTTTGTGGATGCAAATATTGGAAGTATGTTTCCTCCCTGAAAGTCATGTTCATAGTATTCTACCCCACATACTACATCGCCTATCCTTAAATGTGGCGAAATAGAACCTGCTGAACCGCAATGTACAACATAAGATGGATGAAATTTGTCTATTATTGCTTGAACTATCATAGCACTCTCGACTTTTCCTACAAACCCGTACAACGTCACTACTTCGTTACCACCAATTATTCCTCTTGAGTAATTACGTTTTATCAATTCTCCATTTTCTAACAATGGTAGCAATTCTCTAAAAACTCCTATTATCTCTTCTTTTAAAACACCTGTAACGACAATCATAAAACCACCCCGTGAATAAATTTAAGTTGCAGGCAAATGCAATCTCGGCTTTCGATGATGAACAAAAAATCCTCACCATATGTAACTTGCAATTTATTTATTTTCCTCCTCTTATTGCAATATGGAGTTCAACATCTTCGGCTTCGAAAAGTGTTACTGGTAGTTTTATTATAATGCCTTCGGCTGTTATTCTCATATCTTTACCGGTTATAACAGTTGGAGGTGTGATGTCTATTTTGTAGCCTAATTTTTCTAAGTTAGTTGCAATGCTTCCAGAGGTCATGTTTCCTAATTCGCCTATTGCGCTAAGTGAAAGTTCGTCTATAGTGTTGTACTCCATTCCCATCATTCTTGAAACTATGTTCAACGCTGTTTTTTCGCTGAATGAGTAAACAAAGTTACCTTCGATATCACCGATAAAGCCTATAACCGTGACAATATTATATTTCGGTGTAATATCCTTGACAGCTTGTGGTTTTCCAAATTGTGCTTGCATTTGCAATACTGCTTCGTATGTACCTTGTGCGGAAGCCAAAACCGAATTAACGATCCTCACATCAACCATGCCTTAGCACCTCCCAGAACTTTTCAAAGTCTGTATCGTAAGTGTATCTGCCAAATTTTCCCTCTGACAATTCTTTGAAAAATGAAAAACGTGCTCTTTCTATGTCAATTATTCCTCCCTTTTTTAAAAATCCGCGTTTCTTTCCGAAATCCTCAAGTAATGTGTATAATTCAATGTCTAAGGCAGCAGCGTTTTTGTAGATTGAAAATGCCATCTCGAAGATATCATCAGAGGCACTTTCGATTGGAAGAGAACCTATCAACAATAGTTTTGCGGCAATCTCTTTTGAGAAGATCTTGGAATACAAAATTCCAGGTGAGTCAAGTACGGTTAAGCCTTCTACACTCACCCACTGGACACCGCGGGTTATACCCGGTTGACCACCTGTTTTAGCCTTGTGACGACCAAGTAATTTATTGATAATAGTTGATTTACCGACGTTTGGAACACCGACAACTGCGATATGTGGATTTTCTTTATTTATTACACTTTTTATAAAGCTTACAAGTTCTTTTTTAGTTGTATCTTTGTTTGTCAATATAGCTGGGAACTGATTTGAGATTTCTTTTAACCAGAGCCTGTTGTAATTTGGATCCGACAGATCCGATTTGTTTAACAAAAAAATCTTTGTCTTATCTTTAAAGATTTTAATTTCAAAGCTGGTTGTTGCAACTGGGGTTCTTGCATCTAAAGTAATGAGTATTATATCTACTTTTCTAATGTTTTCTTTGATTTGTTTCTTTGCCTTTTGCACATGTCCAGGATACCAAATATTTATTTCCTCATTTTTACTTTGTTTTTGCATCTTATCACGTCCGCAGTTAATTTTAAAAGACTTCAAACCTTTGGAACGACAAGTGTTCCTACATTCTCACCTCTAATAGCCTTTCTTAGGTTACCATCTTCAAAGAAGTTCATGACAAGTATTTTCATATTGTATCTCCTACAGATTGAAAATGCTTCTGTGTCCATTATCTTAAGATCTTTTTCTATCGCTTCATCGTAAGTTATCACATTGAATTTTTTTGCATCACTATGTAACTTTGGGTCTTTATCGTATATTCCAGACACCTTAGTTCCTTTGATAAGCAATTCAGCTTTCATTTCAACAGCTCTAAGTGCCGCACCAGTATCAGTAGTAAAGAACGGGTTACTTGTACCGCCAGCAAATATAACCACGTAACCAGCATCGAAGTATAGATCTATATCATCGTAATTAATCAACTTTACCGAGGGAAGGGTAACAATTTGAGAAACAACAACAGTTTTTATTCCACAATTCTCAAATCTGTCCTTAAGGTATAGAGCGTTTATAACGGTACCAAGCATTCCTATTTGATCAGAGATAGTTGGTCTTAGTCCTTCAAAATCTCTTCCGCGGAAAAGATTTCCTGCACCAATAACAATACCAAGTTTAGTACCATAATCAGATATCTCTTTTATTTCATTTATGAGATAACCAACGTGGTCATCACTAAACCCTTTTTGTGCTTCACCACTTAGTACCTCACCACTTAATTTTAACAAAACGCGTCTGTACATAGTTTATCCCTCCAAGTAGAGTATGTTGGCTTCTGAGTGCAGATTTTCAATTACTCTTTTGTCACTCGTAAGTATTATTATTTGCCTATGGTTAGCTTCTTCACGTAAAAATTCGCACATTTTGTTTAATCTATTATCATCTAATCTAATCAGTGTGTTATCTATTACAAGTGGAAGATTACCGTCGTAAAAAGCTTTGTACAGCGCGTTTTTTATACCAAATATAATTAAGTCTTTCGTTGAACCACTCAGATAATCAGCTGGATCTCTTAAGTCACCTTCAACAAGTATTTTTACGGTAAGTTCTGGAGTAACAAAGAAATTCTTAACCTGTCCGGAGACGTGGTTGAAGAATTTCGTGAATTCTTCGCTGAATATCTTGTAATAGTTTTCAACGAAATTTGCATAGTTTTGTTTAAGATATTCGAAAATTCCAGGTATGTAGCTACTCAACAAACTGATCAGTTTAAGTTTAAATTCTAACTCGTCTCTTTTTTGAATTAGTTCGTTGAATTCATCGTAATCAACAGTAATTTCACGATGTTTAGCCAGAATATCTTCCAATTCTTCCTCATGCTTTTTTATATTGTTTTCAAGAGAGGTTATGTTCGTTTTTAATTGGCGTATGGTATTGTCACTATCTTCATTAAGTAGCTGTTTTTCCAAATCTTCAAGCAATTTTGACTGCTCAGAAATTGCAGTTTTTATCTCTTGATATTTTTCAAAGTATTGTCTGTAATTCTCAATATCTTGCCTTTTTACACCATACTTTTTTAACTCTTCCTCGAGAGTTTCATGGAGATTTTTAAGATCCTTTTGTAACGACAAGTCTTCCCCCTTTATCTGTCCGATTTTCCTTTCAATCGACTCTTTTTCGTATATCAGTTCTTGGACTTCGTTGAACGTTCTTTGTAAATTTTCTACAGCTGAAATTATCATTTGAGAATAAGCCGTAATGTTGAATCGCGATAATTCTTTAATAATTTCCTTTTCTATTTCTTTTAATTCAACCAATTTGCGTTGATTTTCTACATTTGCTGCCTTCCATTCTAAAAACTCTGCGTATTTTTTTCGCAGTTCCTTTAGATTTTTTATACCATACCGAGATAAGATTTTCCAAGTTTGTGGGATTTCCGGTTGTCGAGTTGCTATTTCAACAAGTCTTTCCTGCAAAACAGATATGGCAGCGATATTTTTTCGCCATTTCATCAGCAATGTAACAGAAATTCCAAGAAGGATAGTGGAAGGGATGTACATGAAAAAAGCCAGCTTATTGAAAAGTAATCCCAATACCAAAAGCACAATACCGGCTGTTGCAAAAAGTATTGATAGATCTTTTGAGTATTTTGTATTGTTTTCGGTCTTTTCAATCTTATTTTGTAATTCTACTTTTTGCTGTTCTAAGAAATTTTTTGATTCTATGTATCTTTGTTCCTCATCTTCAGCACGGTCAATTAATGTAGGATCTTCTATAAAGATATGCCATAATGGGTCTTCTTCTTTCGTCTCTCTGATGCCATCTGAGTACATTTTTGTTAATAGGTTCAAATGTTTGAGTCTAAGACTTACGCTCTCAAGATCTTGCGAAGATGTCACACCAAGCAACTTAAATCTATTTTCTATCTCACTGTTTTTTGATTCCAACATCTGGTTAAGAGCTTTTTCTTCCTTTTCCAGTTTATCTATTTCAGTTCGTATGTTGTTAATCTTCGATATTAAAGTTGAAATTTCAAAAACAATATTTTGATCAATTTTTTCAACCCACTGAACATCGTTTAAGTTCTTTTTTGATTCTTGTATTTTTGCCTTTAATCTGTTTATTTCACTTTTTAAATCTTCTGTTCTTTTTCTTCTTACTTCTTCAAGTTCTTTTAATTGACTGACCAACTTATTCTTAGAAGAATTTATCTCACCAAGAAGTTTCTTCCCATACAAGTATAACGAATTTTTTCTTTTGATATTATTTTTCAAGCTATCTAATCTTTTCTTTACATCGTCAAGTTCTGTGGATAATCTTGTGAAACACCTACTTAGATCGATTTTTTCCAAATTAGCTATTGCGTTTTTTATTATCCTTCCAGTTTCTGTACGTTCACTTTTCTTTTTAAGTGAGTTTTCTATTATATCTTTATCAATTCTAAGAGTTTCTAAATCATCATCTTCCATCAAAAACGATACACTCTCTAAAAGTTCCTTGTCGTATCTTTTGTTATCTATAGTTCCAAATTGCATTGTTCCTTCAGAAGTTTCAAGTGTTCCTCCAAAAATATCACTGTTCCAAGGCTTGTATTTCAAAGAATCTTTTGAAGGTGTGGAAAGTGTGTATAGTATGAATTTAGCAAGTGTAGTTTTACCACTTTCGTTTGGTCCGAATACGACGTTTAGCCCAGGTTTGAAGTTGAACTCTTTGTCGAGTATCTTTCCAAATCCGGCTATTTTAGCTTTCTTCAAAAACATATTTCTTCACCCCTGAGAAGTTTGAGAAGGAAGTATTTTTTACCAGGTTCGTCGACTGAACTGATAATGTTTGATTCAACAAAGTTTTTAGGTGTAACGTCAACTGTATACGTGATGACGTTATCACGGTAAGTTTTTGCTGCAAAGTTCTCAATTATGTAAAAACAATTTGTGTAGTTGCAAACAAAATTCTCAAGCCTTTCTGCATGTATTAAGCCTATTGTTTCAACATCTTCCAATGTTTGTATTTTGCCATCAACTTTTATTTTTGGAATGTTGTTGATCGGTGAGGAGTTGAAGTCTTTTTCTTCCTCTTCAATAACTATGCTGTATCGGTGAAAGATTCCTTTCAGCAAATCATCGATTTCTTCGATGAGTCCGTATTCACCTAAGATGTTATAAAATACAAATTCAGCGTCTGGAAACGATTTTGAAAGATAAATTAACAAGTTAACCTTGCTTTTAAATATATGATCAGTAAACTTTCCAAAACCAGGGTAATCATCGTACAATCTTAGATTGTTAACTTCAACAATCACTCACCATTCCTCCCAAGGTTTAATTTGTTTTCTTACAAAATCGTTGCTGACAAAGATGCAAGTTCTGATCGTTCGCCTTTGCTAAGTATGATGTGACATGCTATACGTTGTCCTCTAAACCTTGATGCTGCATGCACAAGTCCATTGCTGCTTTCATCAAGGTAAGGTGTGTCGATCTGGTAGGGATCTCCTGTTAAAACCACTTTTGTACCTTCACCAGCTCGCGTTAATATTGTTTTAACTTCAAGAGGTGTAAGATTTTGAGCTTCATCAACTATGATAAACTGTTTTGGAATCGAACGTCCTCTTATGTATGTTAATGCTTCTAACTCTATGATTTCTTTTTTCACTAAATCTTTAAAACTAATGCTGTTAAGCCTGCAAAGGTACTCTAAGTTATCCATCACACCACTCATCCATGGGGATATCTTTTCTTCAAGTGCACCAGGTAGATATCCGATGTCTTTTCCTCCCATTGGCACGAGTGGTCTTGCCACAATTATGTTGTCGTATGTCCCTTCTTGTAAAGTTTTGTGAAGTGCTGCTGCAAGTGCTAGAAATGTCTTTCCAGTACCGGCAATGCCAATAAGTGAAACAAATTTTATTTCATCGTTAAGTAACGCATCAAGTGCGAATAGTTGTTCTTTGTTTTTTGGCGTTATTCCGAAGACTTTTAATTTTGAGTCTATCTCTACAAAATCATCTCCGTTAAATCTGTAGTATCCTTCGTCAGATTCTATGTATTCATTTGGAGTCAGTTTTTCTTTCTCGATTTTTTTTATTGAATCAATTTTTATATACCCAGGTGGTAAAAGTGCAAGGTCATTTTTGTCGGTGAGGTAATCTTCAGCCTCTATTCCAAGCGCGGATGCCTTTATACGTAAACTTATATCTTTTGAAACGATTATCGTTGGTTCTTTCCTGTGTTCTTTCAAATAAACACTGTACGCTATTATCCAATTGTCAACGTACTTCTCAAATAAAAATTTAACCTGGTATCTGTTGAAGTCAGCTTCACTCAGCACGGGTATAGTTAAAGTTCCTCCCGTGTCAAGCTTTACTCCACTGTGTAAGTTCCCTTTTCCTCTGAGTTCGTCAAGTAGTCTTATGGATGTTCTTGCATTCTTACCCACTCTTCCCTGCTCTCTTTTGAGTTTGTCAAGTTCTTCTATAACAGGTAACGGTATGAAAACATTATTATCCTCGAATGAATATATAGCTTCAGGGTCATGGATAAGTACGTTAGTGTCGAGGATGTAATTTTTGACCATGTTCAATACTCCTTTCCTACCCATCTTTTCAAAAATTCATGTATAACTTCCCAACCAAATTTTTCAAAAAACTTTATAAATACGTTCGCTGTAACAAGTGCATCATCGTAAGCTCTATGTGTAACTTTGTGGTTAACCTTAAGCTCCTGTGCTAAGCTTTCAAGTTTTCTTCGTTTACCATACACCGCTTGTGATATATCAAGAGTATCTATATAGTAAATATCGAGAGGTAATTGCCCTACCTCTTTTGCCGCATAATCAAGAAATGTAAGATCAAATCTTGCATTATGAAAGACCATTATCGTGTCAGTTGAATACCTTCTTACCACAGAAATTATTTCTTCAAGCCCTGGTGCATCTTCTACATCGGAATTTCTAATTTTATGTACACTCTGAGCGTAAGTATGAATGTGCACCTTTGGGTTAACTAATGAAGAATAAATCCATCCCTTAACAATTTTTCCTTTATATACAGGAACTATAGCAATTTCCACAATCCTATCTCCACCTGAAGGATCGATACCTGTAGTCTCTATGTCAACACAACAGTATACATTTTCATCCCACATGAAAAAAGCCCCTTCTTAAAACTTCAAAACTTAGGTGATCAATTCTTCTCCTCCACCACGTGCTATCACGATTTCTCCAGCTTCTTCTAGTCTTCTTATTACATTTATAATTTTCTGCTGTGCTTCTTCAACATCTTTTACCCTCACAGGTCCCATAAATTCTATTTCATCTTTTAAAAGCTGCTGAGCACGTTTGGACATGTTATTAAATATCTTCTGCTTTAATTCTTCAGAAGCACCTTTCAATGCAACAGCAAGATCTTGAGTATTAACCTCTCTAAGCACAAGTTGAACAGATCTATCATCGAGCTTGAGTATATCTTCAAAGACAAACATTCTTCTTCTAATTTCTTCAGCAAGTTCTGGAGTTTCGTAGGTGAGTCTTTCCATAAGAGCCTTTTCTGTTGATCTGTCAAGGTTGTTCATAATTTCAGCTGCAGTATCGAGACCGCCCACTGCACTAAGTGTTTGCGTTGCTACACCCGCGAATTTCTTCTCCAGCAACTTTTCAACTTCTTTGACAACATCAGGTGAAGCTCTTTCGAGCAACGATATACGTTTTATAACTTCAAGTTGTAAATTCTCTGGTAGTGAGCCGAGAACTTGTGCTGCAATTCTCGTATCTAAGAAACTTAAAACTAAAGCAATAGTCTGCGGATGTTCTGATTGTAAAAAGTTAACAATTTGAACAACATCTGCTGACTTCATGAATTCGAAAGGTTTAACGGCAAGATTTGAAACAAGCCTTTCTATAATTTGCATTGCTTTTTCCGGACCAAATGCTTTTATTAACATTTCTTTAGCGTATTCTATACCACCTGAAATTATCATTTCTCGCGCTTTTGTTAGACTTTGAAACTCTTCAAGTACAGCCTTTCTTTCTTCGTTCGTGACTTTACCTAAGTTAGCAATCTCTACTGTTAAAGCTTCAACTTCTGAATCTTCAAGGTTTTTCAAAACCTTAGCTGCACGTTCAGGTCCCATAGTCACCAGCAATATAGCTGCTTTTCTTCTACCGGTAAGTTTACCAGCCATTTATATCATCCTTCCTAAATTCATCATGCTTTTTCAGAAATCCAAACTTTTAACACGGTTGCAACCTCTTCTGGTGTATTTTCTGCAACTTGCTGCAAGTAACCTTTAAGTTGCTCAAGCAGCAATTCTTCTTCCTTCCCAGGTATAACTTCCTCTTCTTCGAGCTCAGCAATAGCACGTTGAGCTTCTTCTTGCAGCATTTTGTACCTTTGTTGGATAATCTTCTTAGCCTTAATTTTCCTAAACTGTACTAAGCCAAGATAAGTTGCAAAAAAGATTAGAGTAGAGGCAAGCAAAAGCAAAAGCAAACGTGTTCTCACTTTTTGAAGATTACTAATTGCTTGCAGTTCCTTATGGAATTGCTCTTGGAGCTCTCTGCTGAATGGTAAGAATGCAACAGCATAGGTTATTGAACCATCTGGAGTGTTTGCGTAGATACTCTTTTCTATAATAGATTGAACGTATTTTTCAACTTCACTTTTTGATGCTTTTTCAAGTACAGTGGATGATGAATCTATAATCACCGAAACTGTTATATTTTCTATCTCGCCTTCGGAGTTTTTCACTATATTTTCCACCATTTCGTTCAATTCATAATTCACAATTTCATGACTCTTTTGATACGTTGTCGTACCTGTTCCTTCAACAGTTTCGTATGTTGTAGGAGGAATATTTGATTCAGTACCAACAGGTCCACCAACTCCTTGGCGTGTTGTAGACAATTCAGATTCAGTTTCTTTACTCCTAACTAACCCTTCTTTCTTATTGGGGGCAGTGTATGTTTTAATCTGTTTCTCAACTTTCTCCCAGTTTAGATTCACATCTGGAATAACTTCCACTCTTCCTGGTCCAAAAACGCTTTCAAGTGGGGCTTTTATCTTTTGTTTGTAATAATTCTCAAGATTTACCTTTAATTCCAACTTGGTTGAAGCCAACGCAGTTGATTGATCAAGGTTCAGCATAGCTGTAAGGTCATGACCTGTTTGATCGATCACCCTTATATTTTCTGGTTTTATGCCTTCAACTGCTCCCTGAACAAGGGCTACTATACCTTTAACTTGTTCTTTTGTTAGACTTTGTCCCACATCCATAACAACCATTATAGAGGCTCTTGGTTCTGACATTTCTCCGCGAACATAGTATGTGTACTTTGGTAGTGTGAGAACAACCCTCGCACTTTGAACACCTTTAATGGTTGAGATTGTTCGTTCAAGCTCTCCTTGAAGTGCTATTTGATATCGCACTTGTTTGTCAAAACTTGTCGCTCCAAGTGAGGTTTGATCTAATATCTCAAATCCTTTTGTAGAGCCTGAAAGTACACCAGAAGAAGCAAGGCGCATTCTGACTTCGTAAACATTGTATGTCGTGGGGATCAATATTCTATTACCAGCATCTACTTTGTAAGGTATTCCAAGATTTTCGAGTTGTTGGATTATTGTGCCTGCGTCCTGCTCTGTTCTTGTCGTAAGTAAAAGTTGATATCTTGGAGCATTTACTATTGCAAGAAAAACCGTGGTTAGTACAATAGATACTAAAACCATCAGTATAACCATTTTTTGACCTTTTTGTAAGCTTTTCCACCATTGAGGGAAATTAGCAAACCAGTCGACAATCTTCCTGAACCACTCCATTTCGTTTCACCACCAAAAACCAATTATATCACAAAAATATAAGAAAATTTACACTATATTAATTTTTTCTCAGTTAACATTTCCGAAAAAGGTACTATAATTATAATACCAAAGTGCCGAGGTGATTGCAATGTGGAAAATAAGCGTGAAAGAACTTATAAATGAAAAGAGAAAGGTAATTGAAGATACATACTTTACTAAAGAGGTTGAATTACACACAGGGACATACAAAGTCGTTGACGATGGGTTCAAGGTTAAACTTGTTTTAACTTATGTCGACAACAGAATACTTCTCGGAGGTTATGCAAGGGGTTACGTAGAACGTCCATGTGATAGATGTTTAAAAATTTCAGAAATGTACATTGACGGAATAATAGAAGCGGTGTATACTTTTGAGAAGAAATATTCGCATAAAAGTGAAGAACTTAAAGACTTGTCAAATGAGATTCTATTAACTGGTGATATTATAGATCTTGAAGAAAGGATCATCGAAGCAATAGTTAGTAGCGCACCAGATGTTTTTGTTTGCAAACCGGATTGTAAAGGTCTGTGCCCTTATTGTGGGGCAGATTTAAATGAAGAACCTGAACATAAATGCAAAGAAATTGAAGAAAAGATAGATCCTAGGTTCGAAATATTGCGAAAAATCAAACATATACAGGAGGGATAAACATGGCAGTACCAAAGCAAAAGCGTTCAAGAAGCAGAACACACCACAAAAGAGCAAAGATTTACAAAGCATTCAGTGTATCGGTAACAAGTTGTCCGAATTGTGGTGCTCCTAAGCAACCACACAGAGTCTGCTTGAGATGCGGTTACTATGGAAAGAAGCAGGTGTTTGAGGTAGCAAAATGATTCGTATAGCGCTGGATTTAATGGGCGGAGATAGAGCGCCGGAAGAGATAAAAGCCGGCGCTCTTATGTATTTGGAAAAATTGAATAAAACACAAAAAGATATAAGATTGCTTTTGGTTGGCACCTCCAATGTCTTGAATGGTTTTGATCGCTATAAAAACCTGGTTGAACTTGTAGAAGCTCAAGATTACTTACCAATGGACATTAAACCTACTGACGCACTGAGAAGAAAAGGGAGTTCAATGTATATTGCTGCAACGCTTGTTAAAGAAAAATGTGCTGATGCGTTGGTTAGTGCGGGAAATACTGGTGCACTTTTATCTTGTGCTACACTTGTTATTGGAAGAATTAAAGGCATCGATAGACCTGCACTTGCTGTACCTGTACCAAGTTTGAATGATTTCACAATACTCATTGATGCCGGAGCAAATGCGGAAGTCAAGCCGGAATGGTTATTACAATTTGCGGTGATGGGAATTGAATATGCGAAGATCCTTGGAAAATCTAATCCGAAAGTTGGACTTTTAAATGTCGGAACCGAAGAAAACAAAGGTACAGAACGTGAAAAACAAGCCCATCTTATCTTAAAAGAATCTTTGAAAGATAAATTTTTTGGGAACGTGGAAGGCAACGATATTAATCTTGGAACTGTTGATGTGGTTGTAACTGACGGTTTTTCTGGTAATATAGCAATGAAAACAATGGAAGGAGTTGCAAAACTTATTTCAAATACAATAAAACAAGAAGCTAAGAAAAGCTTAGATGGGATAATAGGTGCTTTAATATTTTCAAGAACACTGAGAAAACTCAAAAAGAAGCTTGATCCAAGAACGTATGGTGGTTCATTCTTCCTTGGTGTGGATGGTGTGGTTGTGAAGGCACATGGAAATTCAGATAAATTTGCTATCTATAATGCGCTAAAAGTTGCATCAGATGGTGTTGAGCAAGGTATTATTGATAAATTGAAAAATTCATTGGAAAAGATTAGTCTCCAAGGATGAGGCTGGAATTGAAAATACTCCAGCTAAAACAGGAGGGTTCCTTATGTGTGGAATAGTTGGAATCATTGGTCATGAGTTTAAGGTGGAAGATTTAATAGAAGGACTCAAAAAACTTGAATATAGGGGATATGATTCTGCTGGTGTTGCGGTTATTGACGAAAAAGGTTTATACGTTAGCAAGAGTGTAGGTAGGATTGATGCTTTGAGGAACGTTGTTGAAACTCAAAAAATCGTCCGTGGTGGTATAGCTCACACAAGATGGGCAACGCATGGTGCTCCAAATGATAGGAACGCACATCCTCATACAGATTGTTCTGGTAAGATTGCAGTTGTGCACAATGGGATTATTGAAAATTACCAGGAATTGAAGAAAGAATTACTTGAAAAAGGTCACAAATTTAGATCAGAAACGGATACAGAAGTCATAAGTCATCTTATTGAAGAGTCTTTCCAAGGTGATTTGTATAGGGCAGTACTCGATGCACTTAAGAAATTGAAAGGTGCATTTGCAATAGCGGTTGTACATGCAGATGTACCAAATGTGATGATCGGTGCAAGAAAAGGAAGTCCACTTGTTCTTGGCTGTACTGATGAGAGATGTGTACTTGCTTCTGATGTTACACCAATAATAAAATACACAAGAGATGTAATTTTTCTTGAGGATGGAGATGTAGTTTATATAGAAGGTAACAGGGTAAAAATTACTGATATTCACGGTAACACTGTTATCAGAAAGCATACACATATTTCATGGGACGAATCAGCTGCTGAAAAAGGTGGATTTAAACACTTTATGCTAAAAGAAATTAACGAAGTGCCTGAAGCTATTGAAAGTGCGCTTGTTGGGAGATTCGATGAAAAATTGCAGCCAAATTTGAAAGAGCTTGATGAGTTCAATTTGGAGAATGTAAAGAGAATACTCCTTGTTGCATGTGGTACCAGCTATCATGCAGGGCTTGTGTTTAAGTATTTTGTCGAGAAGTACCTTGATGTTGATGTGCTAATAGATGTTGCTTCTGAATTTAGATACAGACCGATAAGAGTAACGGACGAAACTTTGACGATCGCAATTTCTCAGTCTGGAGAGACTGCAGATACGCTCGAAAGTGTTAGAGCGGTTAAAAAAGTTGGTGGAAAAGTCCTTGCTATCACAAACGTTGTTGGCTCAACTATAACAAGAGAAAGTGACGTGACGTTGCTTATGAATGCAGGTCCAGAAATCGGTGTTGCTGCTTCAAAAACTTACGTTAACCAATTGGTACTTTTGTACGCGTTAGCACTTTACATGATGAAAAAAAGAAACATTTGGAGTGAAGATCAGCAGGTAATATCAAAACAGTTGAACGAATCACCCAAGATACTTAAAAAAGTTATCCAAGACGATAGAATAAAACAATTAGCTGATTATTATAAAAATTATCACCATTTTATGTACATTGGACGTGGGATAAACACTGCTACAGCCTTAGAAGGTGCTTTAAAACTAAAGGAAATAAGTTATATAAATGCGGTAGCTTATCCCGCAGGTGAACTGAAACATGGACCTATTGCTTTACTTGATCCAACCTTTCCAGTTTTTGCGATTGCACCAAAGGATAGTTTGTACGAAAAAATGCGCAGTAATATAGAAGAGTCACGCGCAAGAAATGCGAGGATAATAACTGTTGCAACCGAGGGAGACACAGAAATTAGTAAGATATCTCACGACGTAATTTATGTGCCCAAGGTGCATGAAGATTTGTATCCTTTGATAATGGCACCTGTAATTCAACTGTTTGCGTATCACATAGCTGACAAAAAAGGATATGACCCGGATAAACCAAGAAATCTTGCAAAGAGTGTAACTGTTGAATAGATGTCGTAGAAAAATCCCCTCGGTCATCTGACGAGGGGATTTTTACACTGTTTACAAAAATTTAGTTCATTTTAATAAATTAGACTTTGTAAAATTGAAAAGATTGTTGTATAATAAAATTAAAAGGATAAAAGGATTAAAAAACGACTCGAAGAAGGAGGATTTACATGGCTCAAAAATTTTGTTCTTTCTGTGGACGAGCAGCAGATAAGGTTGAGAAATTGATAGCAGGTCCAGGTAATGTCTATATATGTAGTGAATGTGTAGAGCTTTTTCACGATATTTTGCAAAGTGACAAGAAACTGAAAACTGTAGGTGTTGGTCCAAAAGATAGAAGAGAACTACCAACACCATCTCAAATTAAAGCAGAGTTAGATAAATACGTGATTGGTCAAGAGCGTGTCAAAAGGATTTTGTCGGTTGCTGTTTATAATCACTATAAGAGAGTATTCTTTGGAAGAGATACAAGTGATGTTGAGATTGAAAAATCCAATATAATTCTCATTGGACCAACTGGTAGTGGTAAAACTCTCATGGCACGTATCCTTGCAAGGATACTAGATGTGCCGTTTGCAATAGCGGATGCCACACCTTTAACAGAAGCAGGATACGTTGGTGAAGACGTTGAAAACGTTGTCTTGAGATTACTTGAAGTTACAAATTTCGATGTTGAAAGGGCACAATACGGTATAATTTATATCGACGAGATAGACAAAATAGCGCGTAAATCACCGAACCCGTCTATCACAAGAGATGTTAGTGGTGAAGGTGTGCAAAAAGGGTTACTGAAAATTGTTGAAGGCACAGTTGCGAACGTACCACCTCAAGGCGGTAGAAAACATCCTTATCAGGAATTCATCAAAGTTGATACTACGAATATACTTTTCATCGTTGGGGGAGCATTCGATGGACTTGACGAAATCATCAAACGAAGGATAGAAGGCAGCACGATAGGTTTCAATGCGCCTGTAAAAAGCAAGGAACAAATGAGGTTAGGTGATATCTTAAGACATGTGACACCTGATGACCTTGTTCAGTATGGTCTTATGCCCGAATTTGTAGGTAGATTTCCGGTTATAGGTACACTCGAAGATTTGAGTGTGGATGATCTTGTGAAGATATTAAAGGAACCAAAGAATGCTGTCTTAAAACAATACAGAAAGCTCTTTGAGATAGACGGTGTAACTCTTGAGGTTGATCAAGGTGCGTTATACGCAATAGCGAAAGAAGCTTTACGCAGAGGAACTGGTGCAAGAGCTTTGAAAAGCGTTTTTGAAGAAGTAATGATTGATATCATGTTCGATATTCCAGATTTGAAAGCCGTTGAAAAAGTCATCGTTACAGAAGAGTGTGTTACTAAAAGGGAAAGACCAAAAATCTATATGAAACAGTCTGCTTAAGATCGATAAACTTTGAAAAAGGTGATCAAATGTTAGTTCTTGGAATAGAAACAAGTTGTGATGAAACATCAATTGCTCTTGTTGAAGATAATAAGGTATTATCAAATCTCGTTTATTCTCAAATACAAACTCATAAAAAATTTGGTGGTGTTGTACCTGAAATAGCTGCAAGGGAGCATCTTAAGAAGCTCCCTCTTCTTTTCTTGCAACTTCTGAACGAAGCAGAGGTGGATTTATCAAAGATAGATGGTATAGCTGTAACACAAGGTCCAGGCTTGATTGGTGCGTTACTTGTTGGTATATCTTTTGCAAAAGGGCTCGCCCTTAGGTTTAATAAACCAATTGTTGGTGTTAATCATATCATAGGTCATGTTTATGCAAATTATTTTGTCTATCCTAACCTAAACCCTCCATATATAGTACTAATGGTTTCAGGCGGACATACGTTGATTTTGAAAGTATCTGTTCAAAATGAAGTTGAGATCTTAGGAAGAAGTGTTGATGATGCTGTTGGAGAAGCTTTTGACAAGATTGCACGGATTCTTGGACTTGGTTATCCTGGAGGACCAGAGATAGACAAAATTTCAAAGTATGGCGATCCCAGCTCTTTTAATTTTCCAAGACCAAAGATGTATGACTCTGATTACAATTTCAGCTTTTCTGGACTTAAGACTGCCGTACTTTATGAAGTGAAAAGATTAGCGAAAGAAGGATACAACGCAGAAAATCTGCCAATTGCCGACTTGGCAGCAAGTGCACAAGAGGCAATGATAGATGTACTGATCTACAAGGTAATTAAAGCGGCAAAAGATAATGAAATCAAAGACATAGTTATAGCAGGAGGTGTGGCCGCAAATAGTAGGTTAAGGGAAAAAATTCAGCAATATTCTAATGAGTTTAATTTTTATACACCACCGTTTGAATATTGCTCTGATAATGCGGCAATGATAGCAAGAGCGGGGATGGAAAAATTGCGTGAAGGAAAATATGATACTCTTAGAATAGAACCTGTACCTAATTTCTTTGAAATGATGGGAATGAAATAATGGAAAATTACCAGGTGAAAGGTAGACAAGGATGGGAATGTTCACTATTGAGATTGATTCTGGAAAACTTAAAGACATTCTAAAAAAGGCTGATAAAGTTTGTGGCACACTCGAACAATCAAACAGGAAGATATCTCTTTTTTCATATGAGGGTAAATTGTATTTATTAGCCTCAGATGGTTGTTTATACGGATATTTTGATTTGGCTCCATATCTTTTCCCAAAAACATTCCAACCTTTTGAGATACCACTTGATGTGGTAAAGCAATTTTCGCTGGAGCTTAATGGAAAAGTAAATTTACTATTTCAAGATAATATGATAACTTTCAAATGTCAGAACGAAATCTTAAGACTCCGCGTTAATTATGCAGGAAAAGAAATTTGTTTTCCAAAAATCTCGGATTTGCATATAAGATTATTAAGATTATCCAGAAAAAAGTTTATCAATGAACTTGATTTTGTTTCTTGCTTTCTTGAAGAGGGAAGTTACACAAATTTTTTTATAACGAAGGACGGTGTTGAGTTCATTTCTCATCATATGGGAATTGTTTCTTATGTAAGATTAAAGTCAGAATCTAAGTTGGAAAACAAAGATGAGGAATTCAGGGAATTTTCACTTCGCATACCGTATGTTTCGTCAAGGCACATCATTAAAGCATTAGATACTGAGCAAACTGAAGAATTGACAATATATTTTGATGGTTCGGTACTCAAATTACATATAGAAGCGGCGAACTATTATACGTTTTGTGGTGATTTGGCTGAAGAAAGTCCAGATCGAATCAGAAATCTTTGTCGATCATTTGAACCCAAGCTGAGAATTAACAGCTTACAACTTCAAAGGTTACTTAGAAGATCACTTATCTTGGGAAGATTCTCTGATGTTCAGCTGTATACAAGGAGTGGGGAGTTAGTTGTTGTATCCCAGCACGGTCCAATTGCTTACAGGGGAAGTATGGAGATAGAAATTAACTTGTCCTTTTCAATAAAAACAAAAGCGCACTTCTTGAAAAGTGCGCTTACTCGAATTGGAAGTCAATACATTTTAGTAGACGTGATAGATGATTATGTATTATTATCAGCACCTTCACTCTCCAGATTTTTGATTTTGAAGAATGAAAAGATTCAGTAATTTAAGATTTTCATTTCTATTTACTGAATTTTTTGCTGAATGGATATCTTCCACATTCAATTTGCCACCTAACGCTTTGTAAATCATCTCAGATAGATCTTTCAAGTCCGTTTTCGCTGATTTAAGGGCGTATTGTTGAAGTAACATTTCCCGAAACCAGCGTTCTCCAAAACTTTCTTGGATTAAGCCACTTTTTTGAACGGTGTTGTACATCTTTTTGAAAACCTCGTATATGTACCAAGCGGCAAATTCTTCCGAGACTTTTCGAAGCTGCTTTTGGTACTCTTCGGACTTTGGATCTATGATTTTCGTAATGTTGTTATTTATTTTAAAAGACTGTTGAGAATTAATTCTTAAGTCCATGTTTTCCGTCTCCACATCTCCGCTTTTACATTATTTTCAGCTGTGCAAATATCACACCAGCTTTATGAAGTTCTTGTACGATTGCTATTATGTCTTGAGGAGTAGCACCGAGAGATTTCAAAGCAGTTATTAAATTGCCTATTGTTGCTTTTTTATCCTCTATTTTTCCGTTTACAATAGTGATAACAAAGTTGCCATAGGACAACACAAAGTCAGATATGATTACATCTCCTCCGAAAACAACTGTTCCTGTTCTTTCATTTATAACTACCTGAGCAGCTACATCCATTGGAACTTCTATCTCCTCAAGTAATGCTAAGAATGAAATTACATCTTCCAGAAAGGTTTTTGGTATAGCAACTTTGACACTTGAACTATCTATTGCTTTAGCGATGTTGGTCCCAAACTTGGTGTTTATCGCCAAAGCAGTCCTGGCTGCCACCGTAAAATCCGGTCGGTTAATTAATATAGTTACTGAGTTAGAATCAACTATTGTAAATGGTATTTCACGTTCAATAATGGCTCCATTTGGTATATAGCCGACAACGGGAAACCTTTTTTGTAAATTAACGCTACCTTTCGCGTCTTCGCCACCCACAGAGATAGGTCCCTGAGCTACGGCGTATACATTTCCATCTGCTCCATAAAGAGGCGTTTGTAGCAATATTCCATTTCTAAGACTCTTTGCATCGTTTATACTTGCTATCTCAACATCCAATCTCATTCCCGGTTTATAAAAAGCTGGAATATCTGCAACTACCATAACAAGGGCAGCATTACGTGTCTTCAAATCGTTGGGATTAACGTTTATCCCAAAGTTTTTAATCATGTTTGCAAGTAATGTTGAATTCAACGTCCCACTGTCACCCGTACCATTCAAACCAACAACAAGACCAATTCCAAATAGCTGATTATCTCGAGCACCTCTAAATTTGGCAAAATCTTTGATTCTAACATTTACTGAAAGTGATAATGAAGGAAGTAAAAACATTAAAATCAAAGATGCCAAAACAAGCATTCTTTTTTTCACTTGTATCACTCCCAACACATTTTTTATTAAATTTATTTGAAGAAGCTGGCTATCGCTGAGAGTAACAATCCAAGCCAAGTACTTTGTTGAGGATCATCTTGAAAAACCAACTTACCGTTTTCCCATATCTGTGCGTTTATCAAATCTGTGGAATTTACAATATTTCCTGGTTTAATTGCCTGAGGATGCACCCAACCTGTTACGATTATTTCCCTTAAGTCGTTACCTACTTTTATCTGTTTTCGTCCTTCGACAAACATTTTACCGCTCTCATCAACTTGTTTTACAACAGCTGTCAATTGAACTACAGCATTGGCTTGACTTTTATTATCCCTTTTGTCATTTGGAGAAGGATTTGCTGGAAGATATTTACTCAAGTCGAGTCCAACAAGTTTCGTACCAGTGTTTATAGCATTTATAAATGCATTTGTGAGAGAATTGACCTGAGATGAGGTAGAAATCCGTGGAGATTCAAACACCACAATAGTAATTGCATCACCAACTCTTGTTGCTTTATACTCTCCAAGCAAATTTTTGAATTGATTATTTGAAGATGTTGTATAAAGCGAAGAGGAGAACAATATTGTAAAAGTCACGAAGAATAAAAAAACTAAAACATTCCTAGTCAACTACTTCACCTCCAAAACAATTATTGTTCCATCTTCTTGTACAGTACCCCTTAAAATCTTTCCACTATCGAGGTTTTTTACACTTATAACATTTCCAACATAACCATGCTCCAGAGATTGTACTAAGGTTGAGACAGTCACACCGCCAACATTACTAACAGCTTTTAAAATTTGCCCTTTGACAACTATAGGAACATCTTTTAGGTATTTACCATCAAGTATTTCGCCTTTTTGAAAAATCTTATCGGATAAAGCCGGTAAATCTTCTGGCAAAACTGGAATTTTGGCTATAGAGTACACATTAATCACTGTAAATTCAACATCATTTACACCTATAATTTCTTCCTTTTCTATCTTTCTTTTTGCGACTGCAACTTTCCTAAGAAGTATAGCTTCGTACTGAAATGTCAGATAACCCACTACTTTACCCGATCTTCGTAATGTTATTCGTACAAAAGGTGAAGCTCTATTTGAAATTTGAATAGAAATAACATAATCATCATGTTCAACAATACTCCCTGATTGCCATTTTAAATTGAATTGTGTATCAGAGGGATAGTTCTTGTACAACTCAAGCAACACAATACTGTTAACCTTATCTTTTGTTACAATATTGTACTTGCTATCGCTTTTGCTGCTTTCAACTGTTTGTTTACTTGCTATTATAACAATTGGCAAATCATCAGGTTTTGTATCAACAATCCCGACATGACGCTTCAATAAGTTTAATAGATACTTCTTATTTAAAGACAACTTTGAATTACTTGAGACATAAGCAACAATAATTTTTTCGAGAGTAGGTGTATCGATATCTGTCTCTTCGATCACATCCTTCATAAACACAGGACCTGGAAAGACAGAAACTTCTGATTTGAATGTTACAAAAGCCGCGAATAGCAGATTGACGAATAAGAAAAATGAAAGGGTTAAAATCTTCTTTTGCATAAGAATCACCACCAAAGGATATAATAACTCTGCACCTCGCGAGTGAATTTGCTTATTAAAACTAAAACGATGTGGAACTCCACCGCTTTAGTTTCTTAACCTTACCGAAACTAATCGAATTTGGGATCTCAAACATATCTGCTTGAATTATCAATGCATAAATTCCCCGATTGTTAAGCTGGATAGTCGTAAAGTCCCTCATGTCTAAACTTGCGTAAATACCTACTATCTCATAATTCTCCAAGGATGGTAAGGATTCTTTGAGTCTAGATAGACTTTCTTGGGATCTTTCTACGTATTCAACACGATCAGGACCTTCTTTTACCTCCAAACAAAAGCTTTCTTTGTTTCATGGGATACACCAAGAATATCTATCTTGAGTGTATCTTGACCTTTGCTAATCAATCTATTCATACTAACATCATCAAGCTTTACTTTAAAGTACTTCTCAATTACGATGTCAATTGATGGAGCGAATATATTTTCAACAGGTGTTCATATTTTTTTCAAGTCACCCCAGAGTTTTCTCACCTTTCATGAGTCTTTTTATGTTGTATTCTTACATCAGTCTTTGAACCCGCTCATTTCATCTTTGGAGCTTTCATAAAGTTGTCATTCATCTTTGAGTGTATTCATCTCATTTTTGAATTTTTGAAGTTCTGCTTTTGTTTTCAACTACGCATAAGCTAAATTTTTTGTTATTTCGTCAAAGTGGTTAACTTTTTCAATCAAGATTGCCATTTAGACATTCTCTCTCAGTTGAGTTTTTTACATATTATAGCACAAAGATGAACATTGAGATAGCTAAAATATTTTTCATTTATTTGATGATAATTGATGATAAGTTTTGACATTTTCAAATATTTGACTGTAGATTTTTTTATATTTCGTAGTAAAATAGATACGAAAGCATGTGAATATTTTCTCATATAATCGGATTACACATCTTTCTGAGGTGGAGGAATCATTTCTGACACCAAGGAAAGGGGAGAGTTGAGTGCGAATTTTTGTTTTCTTTCTAAAATTATCCCCTTTCCTTGGTACACAAGGGAAGGGGATTTAATTTTTTGATCATAAGGATAATGGAGGGATTAATGTGGGAGAAAGGTACTACACCATCGATATCATAGTTACCGACAGGGAAAATGCGTATTCAAAGGTCAATGAATTATTACATCAGTATTCGGAGATTATTAGATTGAGGGTTGGATATCCAGTTCCAGATGAAAATATAGCGATTGTTTTTTTAATAGTAAAAGCGACGAATGATATTATTGGTTCATTCACGGGAAAACTTGGAAATATAAAAGGAGTAAAAGTTAAAAGTATAGCGGTGAATTGATCAAAGATGTTTGTTATATTTTTGTTTCTTTGCTTGATAAAGATTTTAACTCGATCAATGAACTGAAATTAATAATTATTAAAGGCTCTTTTATCTTATCTAATCTACAGACATGATTTTATTAAATGAAGGAGGTATTTTTATGTATGTGTTCACAAAAGAAATAGACAATGAAAAAACATTTATTCCAGAGGCAGAGATATTTGAGTTACTCGAAGTTACGAAATCGCCTGATAAAGTGAAAGTCAGGGAAATTCTTGAAAAGTCTCTCAACAAAAATAGGCTGGAACCCGATGAAGTTGCGACACTTCTTAATGTTGAAGACGAAAAGCTACTTGAAGAGATTTTTCATGCGGCAAGAACGTTGAAAGAGAGGATATACGGTAACAGGATAGTACTTTTTGCACCACTTTACATAGGGAACGATTGTGTTAACGACTGTGTATACTGTGGTTTCAGAAATTCAAACTCAGAAGTTTATAGAAAGACACTAACATTTGAAGAACTAAGAAGAGAAGTAGAAGCACTTGTGTCGAAAGGACACAAACGTTTGATAGTTGTCTATGGTGAACATCCAAGATATAGTCCGGAGTTTATTGCGGAAACTATAAGAATAATTTACGATACAAAAGTTGGAAATGGTGAGATAAGAAGAGTAAATGTGAATGCTGCTCCACAAACAGTGGAAGGTTACAAGATCATAAAGGAAGCTGGTATCGGAACGTTTCAAATTTTCCAAGAAACTTACCATCAACCAACGTATAAAAAATTACACCCAAGAGGACCAAAGTCAAATTATGCTTGGCGGTTATACGGTCTTGACAGAGCGATGCTTGCTGGTATAGACGATGTTGGTATAGGCGCACTCTTCGGTTTATATAATTGGAAATATGAGGTCATGGGACTAATTTATCATACAATTCATTTAGAAGAGCGATTTGGTGTGGGCCCCCACACGATATCGTTCCCGAGGATTGAACCAGCACTTGGTAGTGAATTAAGTTATAATCCACCAGCTAAGGTCAGTGATGATGATTTCAAGAAATTAGTTGCAATAATAAGACTGGCTGTACCGTACACTGGTATGATCCTCACAGCACGAGAACCAGCGCATCTTAGAAAAGAAGTACTTAAGATGGGAGTTTCACAAATAGATGGTGGTTCGAGTATAGGTATAGGCTCTTATTCACAAAGTGATCCAGAAAAGATCAGAAAAAGTCAATTTATACTCGGGGATAATCGGTCGCTTGAAGAAGTTATATATGATTTACTCCAAGAAGGTTATATACCATCATTCTGTACTGCTTGCTACAGAATGGGACGAACGGGTGAACACTTTATGGAATTTGCTATTCCTGGTTTTGTTAAAAGGTTCTGTACTCCGAATGCACTATTTACGCTAAAAGAATACTTAAATGACTATGCTTCAGAGCAAACGAAAACACTTGGTAACAAGCTAATCCAAGAAGAAATCGAAAAGATTAACAATAAAGAACTCGTGATTAAGTACCTTGAAAGAATTGAACGTGGTGAGCGCGATGTCAGATTTTGAAAAACTCAGTAAATTACTCTCCCCGATTGCCGAAAGATTCAACACAAAAGTTTGGATCTGTGAAAAAATAGGTAAGAGATTATCTTGTATAGCAAGAGCTGGACAAGAAAGTTACACAGAAGGCTTTATAGTTTACGAGGATGATAAATATGTTGTTTTTTCACAAAAGGAATTAAAAGGTTCCGAAGTACTGACAGAGATTTCTAACTTCATTACTTACTACTTAAAAAAATAACCTGAGGTGGTTGTATGATAGAGCTTGAAAAAATTCAAAGCGTGAATTTAGACTATATTACCTATCTGCTTAGTACAAATAAACACAACGAAGAAATATTTCAGAAAGCTGACGAGATAAGAAAAAAATATGTTGGTGAAGAAGTCCACTTAAGAGCTATTATTGAATTTTCTAATTATTGTTCTCAACGTTGTCTGTACTGTGGTCTTAGATCAGAGAATAAGAATCTTGTTCGTTACCGGATGAGCCTGGAGGAAATTATAGAAAGGGCAAAACTTATTGCAAGGCTTGGTATTAAAACTATTGTCCTTCAATCAGGGGAAGATCCGTATTACACAACAGAAATGATAAATACTTTGATAACCGAAATAAAGAAATTGGACGTTGCAATAACTTTGAGTATAGGAGAACGTACTTTTGAAGAGTATAGAATCTGGAAAGAATTTGGAGCTGATAGATATCTAATGCGTCATGAAACGGCTTCTAAATCACTTTATGCTAAGCTGCACCCTGGTGATTCATTTGAAAGCAGAAAAGCACATCTTTTTGAATTGAAACGCCTTGGTTACGAAACTGGTGCAGGCTGTATGGTTGGTCTTCCTGGTCAGACATATTACGATCTGGCGCTCGATCTTGCTTTTTTAAAAGAACTTGATGCAGATATGATAGGTATAGGACCGTTTATACCTAATCCCGATACACCCTTAGCAAATCAAGGTGGCGGTGATTTGTATACAACACTTAAGATGATTGCACTTGCAAGGATAATAATACCAACTGCTAATATACCTGCCACAACAGCACTTGGTTCTATAAATCCATTTGGAAGGCAGCTCGGTTTGAAATACGGCGCCAATGTAATAATGCCGAATTTAACACCGAATCCTTACAGACCCAATTATTCACTTTACCCGGGAAAAATATGTTTGTTTGAAAAAGACACTGCGTGTGTTGAGTGCACAAGGACAATGATAAAAGGTTTAGGTTTAAAAGTAGGGGAAGGTTACGGCTATCGAAAATCTGGATACATTTCCAATATGGTATAATAAAAATAAGTGGTCAGCGTACCGCTGACCATTTTGTTATCATACGTTGTCTTTGAAAATTTTAATAGATCATTTGTTCACAGCTCAAGTTTCATGTACTTGGCCGTTACACCATCAATTTGGTTTAACTTTTGGCAAAGCTCATCATGCTTTGTTTCATCGTCAACAAGCTCTAGTATAATTAAACCAACTGGCGAACAATATTGACCTGCACCTTCATGAAGACCAAGCCTTGTTTTTATATAACAACCATAC
Organism: Fervidobacterium sp.; assembly: GCA_026419195.1. Classification (NCBI taxonomy): domain Bacteria; kingdom Thermotogati; phylum Thermotogota; class Thermotogae; order Thermotogales; family Fervidobacteriaceae; genus Fervidobacterium; species Fervidobacterium sp. The sequence goes on along the minus strand of JANZZV010000003.1, from coordinate 55,699 downwards.
TCTGTTAAAAGTTTTTGTACTTCAACAGCGGCTTGTTCTCTTTTGTCAACCAAGACAGCCATAACCGTTCTCACTGTAATATCTCTTGCCATGAGATACACCTCCTTTAATGGAATTCAATAAAAAGTAAATACGAAACCGAAACTTGTACCTTTAATATTATATCAAATTTGTTTATACCATGTCAATTTTTTCATACATTACAAACTTAGAGGACGATTTGAATAATCCTAAATGAAAGGAGATAAACATTGGTAGAAAAAGCTAATTATATTGTCGGCATATTATTTATATTTTTCATCTGGACAATTGCATCATATCTTATCAATTCACAGTTGATACTACCCAATCCTTTGAGTGTTTTTTTGACGATAGCAGATGAAATAACTAAACAAATTTTCTGGATGAACTTGGTACAAACATTGTCAAAGGTATTGGTTGTGCTTTTTTCTGTAGTTTTTGTTGGTGTGGTGTTAGGTTTCTTGGTTGGTCTGAACGATATTCTCTATGAGATCTCACGACCTTTTATACTGTTCATGCAAGCATTTCCAATAGTAACCTGGCTTGCGCTTGTGATGTTCATTTGGGGTATTGGTTGGACTGGACCTGTTGTTGTTAGCTTTCTATCGTTGCTTCCGCACGCAATTTTATCAACAGCAGTTGGTATCCAGACAACTGACAAAAGACTTATCGAGATGGCACATGTCTACAATGTACGAAAAAGTAGGATCTTGAAGGATGTGTATCTTGGTTCAATAATCCCTCAATTTGTTTCAACACTTCAGGTTGTCATTGGAAATGTGTGGAAGGTTGTTGTTGTTGCAGAATATATGTGTGGGGAAAAAGGGATTGGTGTGCTGATAGCTTGGGCAAGGCAGTCTGTTTCTGTCGAAAAAGTTTATGCTTACACAATCGTAATAATAACTATAGGATTGATTGTAGAAAGCATTGTTCATAGGCTTGTAAGGAGGTTACTTAAGAATTGGGAATTAGTGTGAATGATGTAATATTGAGTGTTAAAAATCTGGAAAAATTCTTTGGAAAACTAAAAGTTATAGAAAATTTATCTTTTGAGCTACTTAAAGGCGAATCAGTAGCGTTTCTTGGTCCATCTGGTTGTGGAAAGACAACACTCTTAAAAATCGTAGCAGGGATTGACAAAAACTACAATGGATATATACAAAAATACTTTTCAAAGATAGGTTATGTTTTTCAAGAGCCAAGATTGATACCTTGGAAAAATGTACTTGAAAATATTTTGTTTGTTTATAATGATGAACAAAGGGCTCTTTCCATTCTCAAGACATTTAGTCTGGAAAACTTTGCTCATTACTTACCTTCAAAGCTCAGTGGCGGTATGAAGCAAAGGGTGAACTTGGCAAGGGCTTTAATCTCAGATCCAGAAGTTTTGTTTTTGGATGAACCTTTTGCTTCTTTGGATGTCCATATGAAGCTTTCAATAATAGAAGATATTATAGAAAAAAGAAAAATAGGAAATTTTTCGATGATCCTTGTTACTCACGATATACGTGAAGCGCTCTTGTTAGCAGATAGAATTATATTACTTAGTGATAAACCAAGCAGAATAATTGGAGAATTTAAGACAAAACACATACCAAAGAATGCACTATCTGAAGAATTTCAAAAAATGGAATCAGCTATACTATCGGAAATTATGAGGAGGTGGAGTGTATGACTAAAAAGTTTTTCGTACTTGCTATGATTTTTCTTTCCATCTGGATCTATGCAGTAAGTTTTATCAATCCTTTTGGTCCAACGATCTTCCCTGTAGCTGGGCTGATTGGTAAAGAGGTTAAAACCGATATCGCACTTGATATGAGGTTTTGGAAGACACTCGATGAGGCTACGGCCTATATTGTATCTAAGAAAGTGAACTTTGCAGCTTTACCAGTAACATTTGCTGCAAATTTGTATACAAAAGGTATTGACGTAAGACTTGTTGGTGTATACAGTTGGCGATTATTTTATGTCGTTGCTTCAACCGATTTTGAATTTAAAAATTATCAAAGCCTAAAGGGTGAGAAGATATACACTGCTCACGGACGGGGTCAAACTGCCGATGTTGTGATGAGATATTTACTTGTCAAAAACGGGTTGGAACCAGATAAAGACGTTACATTTGCGTACGCACAGCCTCAGGAAATAGTATCACTATTTAACTCAGGTAAGATAAGATTAGCGGCGATTCCCGAACCTTTCGTAACGATGACACTGTCAAAAGGAAAAATAATCCTTGACTTACAGGACGAATGGAACAAAGCCAGTGGAACCAAATATGGTATTCCTATAACCGGAATATTTGTGACTGGAAAGTTGCAGGATTACTTAAATACAGTAAGGCTCTTTGAGAAATCTTTCATTGCAAGCCTAAACTGGTCTTACAATAACATAGATAAAGCTGTTGAAATAACGAGTAAACAATTAGGTATTCCAACTAATGTGTTGAAAACCTCTCTCTCAAGAAGTCAGTACAACTATGTATCTTCAAAGGACTGCAAAGAGGAAGTGCTTAATTATTTAAGAAGGCTTAATGAGCTTTATCCAGAGGGTATGCCGAAAGTTCCAGATGAAAAGTTCTTTATTGAAACTAAATAGGTCAATGTATCAAAGATAATAAACGAGAAAAATAGGTAGGCTTTTTGCCTACCTATTTTTGATTTTGAGAAGACTTGGTGGTATAATGATAAATACTGATCATGTATAAGAATTTCAAAAAGTGGGGGTGAACAAAGTGGAAAATTTTGTGTTTCATAATCCGACAAAACTAGTCTTTGGGAAAGGTACAGTGGAAAAGATAGGTGAATACCTTAAGAAAGATGGCATAAAGAAGGTACTTTTGCTCTATGGAAGTGGTTCGATAAAGAGGAATGGTGTATACGAAAGAGTTGTCAGATCGCTGATTGAAAATGGTGTGGAAAAAGTGGAAGTATCCGGTGTTCGACCAAACCCTGTACTATCGAAGGTACATGAAGCTATAGAGGTTGCAAGACAAAACAACGTTCAGGCTATTCTTGCAGTTGGTGGAGGAAGTGTTGTTGATAGTGCAAAAGCAATAGCTGCAGGATTTTACTATGAGGGCGATATATGGGATGCTTTCGTAGGAAAGTATAATGTTAGGAAAGCACTTCCACTCTACGTGATATTAACAATGTCTGCAACGGGTACAGAAATGAACGGAAATGCTGTTGTTACAAATGAACAGACAAAGGAGAAGTTTTACTTCAGTTCAAAGCACGTTTATCCTGTTGTATCTATAGTAGATCCAACAACGCAATTTACGCTCCCAAAAGAACAAGTAGTGTACGGTGCTATCGATGCTATTAGTCATGTTATGGAATATTATTTCGATACATCAGGTAGCACCCTGATAGACAAAGTCGATGAGAGTATAATTAAAACGCTTATTCAAACTACGCAAATTATACTGAGAGAAGCGGAAAATTATGAAGCGCGTGCCAACTTCTGTCTTGCCACTACACTTGCACTTAACGGCCTAACGGGCATAGGTACCAACGGAGGAGATTGGTCCTCGCACGAGCTTGAACATGCGATCAGCGCTTTAAATCCTGATGTTGCTCATGGTGCAGGACTTGCAATTGTTTTTCCAGCTTGGATGACGTATGTCAAAGATAAAATATCGGAAAAGTTAATTAAATTTGGTAAAAATGTCCTTGAGTTAAACGGAGAGATAACGCCTGAAACCACAATAGAAGAACTTAAAAAGTTGTACTCTTCAATGGGGGCACCTGTCACGTTAAATGAGGTAGGATTTACAAAGAGTGATATAGATGAGCTTACGAAAATTGCGAGCAAACATGCTCCTTTTGGAACTGTCAAAGAACTTCATTACGACGATATAAGAAGAATCTACGAGATAGCGTTTTGAAAATTACGGAGGGATAACGTGTGGAGAATGTGAATATCGAACACCTAAAAAAATTGTCAAAGCAATGCCGTGGTGATATTTTGAAAATGACGTATGTAGCAAATTCTGGACATCCTGGAGGTTCAATGTCATCTATAGATATACTTGTAACGCTTTATGCGTTTGCCAATATTGACCCAAAAGATCCATGGAACGAAGAAAGAGATCGTATTGTGATAAGTCACGGACATATATCCCCAGCCGTCTATTCAACGCTAGCTGTTTATGGATTTGTTGACAGAGATGAAGTTATTTCAGGATTCAGACATCCAGCATCAATTTTTGAAGGACACATAACACGTGGTATTCCAGGCGTTGAATGGACAACGGGTAATCTTGGACAAGGTTTAAGTGCTGGTGTAGGATTCGCACTTGCTGCGAAATACAAAAAGAAAAGTTATCATGTTTATGTGCTTATGAGTGATGGAGAAAGTGCAAAAGGGCAAGTGCAAGAGGCGAGAAGAACAGCAAGGAAATACAAATTGGATAATATTACTGTTATTGTAGATTACAATGATATTCAGATAAGTGGACATGCACATGAAGTAATGTATGTGGATATAAAAGCAGAATTTGAAGCTGCTGGTTGGAGAACTATTGAGATAGATGGGCACGATCATGAACAGATCCTATCAGCCCTTACGATAGCTAAGAACGATGGAAAACCAACGGCTATCATTGCTCACACGATTATTGGTAAAGGCGTGGATTTCATGGAAAATAAACCAGATTACCATGGTAAAGCTTTGGGAAAAGAAGAACTTGAAATAGCGCTCGCACAACTTGGGGTAGAAAATGATGTGGAAAAATATATCAAAATGCGAAAAGAACTGCCTGTGATTGCTCATAAAAAGGTGAAGTTGGAGTACGAAGTTAAAGTGGATACAGGAAAACCAAGACTTTACGACAAACCAACAGACAATAGAAGTGCACTTGGTAGAGCAATTGCAGATCTTGCAACACTAAATGATAATATTGTCGCAGTCGACTGCGACTTAAAAGGTTCTGTTAAGCTCGATTTTCTTGACAAAGAACGACCAGATAGGATCATCGAGTTGGGTGTACAAGAACACAACGCTGCGGTTTTAGCTGGTGCACTCTCTGCTGATGGAATAATTACATTTTTTGCAGATTTTGGAGTGTTTGGTATTGATGAAACGTTTAATCAACATCGATTAAATGCTATTAATAGCACCAATCTGAAGGTGGTGGTCACACATTGTGGTATTGATGTTGGTGAAGACGGAAAGACCCACCATGCACTTAACTACATCGGGGCGCCACTTGCTTGGTATGGGTTCAAAGTGATTGTTCCAGCCGATCCTAATCAGACTGATAGAGTTGTAAGGTTTGTTGCTAAGGAGTATGGAAATTTTGTCGTAGCGATGGGAAGAAGCAAAGTTGATCCAATAAGAAAAGAAGATGGAAGTTTATATTTTGATGAAAACTACACCTTTGAGTATGGTAAGATGGATATACTACGTAATGGTAGAGACGGAGTAATATATTGCATTGGTTCGGTTGTACCAAGTGCAATAAGGGCTTATGAAATACTAAAATTAAAGGGAATACATTTTGCCATAATTAATGTAAGCTGTCCTTACAAACTTGATGAAGAGGTCTTAGGAGAATATTCAAACTTTGTTGTAACTTTAGAAGACCACAATTTGTTAAACGGACTTGGGAGTTTAATCGCTCAAAAATACTTTGAAATGGGAATGTTACCTGGCACGTTTATCAAACTTGGGCTCTCAGAATTTCCTGTGTCGGGTGATTCAAAAGCACTTTTTGAGATCTACGGTTTAAGTGGAGAGAGAGTGGCAGAGTTCATATTGAGTAAGTTAAATTGTAAATAATAGAAATAATGTGCGGAAGGTTTTCTTCCGCACATATTTTTAATTTTTCATGAAATACTTGGAATTTTTGGAAATTTCATGTATAATATACTCGATGAGTTTTAGGAGGCTATTTTTATGCCATATAGCATGACTGGATATGCAAAGATCCAATCTATAATCAACGACTACAAAATTACTTGTGAAATTAAAACTCTAAATTCTAAGGGTTTCAACGTAGATGTTTATCTACCGTATTTTTTGAACTCTAAGGAACTCGATGTTATTTCTAAGGTGAAGGAATACATAACCAAAGGTAAGGTATCGGTACGAGTTTGGGTAAGATTTATAAAACCTGTCCAAATTACTGTAGATTACTCGTTAGTACGAACATATTATGAAATGCTATCAGAGATACGTGAAAATCTTGGCATACCTGTTCCTGTTGAACTTAGTCATCTGCTAAGTTTTAGGGAACTTTTCCAATTCGAATTTTCAAATGAGGAAATAGAAATTGTTTGGAAAAGCGTTGCGACGATCTTACAAGAAGTACTTCAACAGGTTGTTCAAGAAAGAAAAACCGAAGGAGAAAAGTTAGTAAATGACTTGTCTAACATGAGTCGAAAAATGAGGCAAATTGTGACAGAGATAAGATCAAAAGCCAATGAAGTACCTAAATACATTGCTGAGAGAATAAGAACAAATATGAAAGAAATTTTACCCGATGATGTAGAGATTAACAAAGAACTTTTTGAAAATGCGTTAGCGATATTGGCAGATAGAGCTGATATACGTGAGGAGATAACAAGACTTGAAAGTCACCTGCAGCGCGTTGACGAATTGCTAATGAAAGATGAGCCTGTTGGAGATATGCTTAATTTCTTGTCTCAGGAGATACAAAGGGAATTCAACACTATTTTATCGAAAAGTAAGACGCTTGACATAAGTAGCTTGGCACTTGAAGGTAAATATTTAGTTTCTCAATTTAAAGAACAAGTAATGAACCTTGAATAATTCCGTCATTTTCTAAAAAATTGGGAGGTGCAAGCATATGTTTGGTTTAATCAATATTGGGTTTGGTAACGTGATTGCAGGTGACAGGGTTATTGCGATTGTTAATCCTGAGAGTGCTCCGCTTAAAAGATTAAAGGAAGATGCAAAAGAAGAGGGAAAACTCATAGATGCTACGTATGGGAGAAAGACAAGATCTATTCTTATCACTGATTCGAATCATATAATTCTCAGTGCTATTCAACCTGAGACAATAGCGCAAAGGTTTATCGAATCCATGGCGGAAATAGAAAAGCAGCTTGAAAAAATAAGGAAGGGTTAGAGTACATGGAAAGTTCTGAGCGATCGGAAGGTATTCTCTTTGTTATAAGCGGTCCAAGTGGTGTTGGAAAGACAAGTATTATACGTTCTGTTCTTGAACGTGTTGATAACCTTGTATTTTCAATATCATGTACTACAAGAAAACAGCGCCCAGGTGAGGTCCATGGGGTAGACTACTTTTTTATAACACACGAAGAGTTTAATAGAATGATACAAGAGAATAGATTCATCGAATGGGCACAAGTGCATGACAATTATTATGGTACCCCAGCGGATTTTGTTAACGAACACCTAAAAAGTGGGTACGATGTGATACTTGATATAGATGTGCAGGGAGCACTTACAGTTAAGAAAAATTGGTATGGTGCCAAATTTATCTTTGTAGCTCCTCCAAGTTATCAAATTTTGAGTGAGAGACTTAAAAAACGCGGTACAGAGAGTGAAGAAAAAATAAAACGCCGTTTAGAAACGGCAAAAAAAGAACTGTCTTTCATTCCTGAATTCGAATATCTTATTATAAATGAGGATTTAGAGGAATCTGTAAAGAATTTATCCGCAATTATTTACGCAGAGCGCTTAAGATATGAAAGGCAAAAAGAAACGAGGAAAGTGAAGAGGCTTTTAGAGGAGGTGCGCACGTTTGAGTAAATTTGTAATCAACTACGATAAGCTGTTACAGAAAATTCCATATAAATATGCTATTCCTGTAATAGTTGCTAAAAGAGCTGAAGCTATAAACGATTTTGCCAAACCATTTGTAACAACTACTGACGATTATTCAGTCAGCATCGCATTTAAAGAACTTCAGGATGGATATATAAGAATCAAAAACGAAGATATCCTGAAGATACTAATACCTGAAGTGAAATAGCTATGCCATGCAGAAGGACCCGAGAGGGTCCTCTGTTTTTTCGAAATCTAAAATGGTTTTAGGTTTAACACACTTAATAGAAAAGAGCAAAAATTGATTAAATTTGCTCAAAATAGTGACAAATATCGTGGGGGGAAAGTCATGTGCGGTATAGCAGGTACATGGAACGTTGACGAATCATACAACGTAATTCATGATTTATTACTTGCATTACAACACCGTGGTCAACAAGCAGCAGGCGTTGTTGTAAACGGTTTTAGAGCAGTGAAAGGAGAAGGACTTGTTGAAAACGTCTTGACTGATGATAAGTTTCTACCTGGCAATTGTGCTATAGGACATGTGCGGTATTCTACCTATGGTTCAATAAATGAAATCCAACCTATTACAGCATACACATTCAAAGGCACTTTATCTATAGCTCACAATGGCAATATAGTTGACGCAGACGAACGTAGAAAGTTTGTCATGGAAAACGGTGGAATATTCTCTACAACACTAGATTCTGAGATTTTCATTCATTACTTTTCGATAGCCCCCTATCGTGATCCCAAAGAGTCCATCCAGTGGGCACTTTCACGCATAAAGGCTTCTTATTCGCTTGTAATACTCCATGATACATTCTTGGCAGCTGCACGTGATACATTCGGTATTCGACCATTGTTTTACGGGAAATTCAACAACGGCTACGTTGTTGCTTCCGAGGACTCAGCGCTTTATTCGATAGGTTGTAATAATATTAGTGAAATAGAGTCTGGTACAATAGTTTTCTTTAGCCAAGATAAAGAACCTGAAGTTATTAGGTTTGGTGATTCAAACGACAGATTTTGCTCATTTGAGTTTGTATACTTCGCTCGTCCAGACAGTAATTTTTACGGTGTAAACGTGCACGATGTTAGAAAGAAGCTTGGTATGAAGCTTTATGAAGAACATAAGATTGAAGGTGACGTAGTTGTTCCTGTACTTGATAGTGGATTTTCTGGTGCACTTGGTTACAGCTCTGCATCACGTATACCAATAGATTATGGGTTGATAAGAAATCATTACATAGGCAGAAGCTTTATAATGCCTAAGAATCGACAAGACATTGTGAGAAGAAAACTGTCACCCCTCCCTTCTGTTATAAAGGGAAAAGATATAATACTCATAGATGATTCCATTGTGAGAGGCACAACAATGAAAGTAATAGTAGATATGGTAAAAGAAGCCGGAGCGAGACATGTCTTTGTTGGTATCCATTCACCAGCTGTTATAGGACCATGCAATTACGGTATTGACACATCAAGAAGAAGTGAACTTATTGCCTCACAAAAAGATGTATCAGCTCTTAAATCTTTTGTAGGTGCTGACGAGCTTTTTTACTTGTCAGTTGAAAAATTCAGGGAAGTTTTTGATGAATGTGGGGTGAAAATATGTATGGGATGTTTCGATCTGAATTACCCCGCATAATAGTCTGTGCTTCAGGAAGTGGGAGCAATTTTGAAGCACTTGCCAACGCCTACGTTGATGGAAGGTTGAAAGCGCAGATTCAAGCACTTGTTGCTGATCGAATGTGTTTTGCTGTAGAACGTGCAAAGAAATTTGAAATACCTTACGTTTTACTTCAGAAACCATGGTATGTAGATTTTGAGAAAATTATTGAAAATCTCTCTCCGGATTTGATAGTTCTAGCTGGGTTCATGAGAATAATACCCGAAGAAATAGTTAGAAAATATTTTCCAAAGATTATTAACATCCATCCATCTCTATTGCCATCTTTTCCTGGAAAAGATGGTATAAAGCAAGCTTATGATTATGGTGTGAAAGTAACAGGTATCACAATACATTTTGTTGATAGTGGGATCGATACCGGTCCAATTATATTTCAAAAAGCTATAGAAATAGAGGATGATTGGAATATTGAAGACCTTGAAAGAGAGATACACAAACTTGAACACGAGTATTATTGGCAGATAGTGAATAAAATTTTATACACACGTTTTGAGATACATGGAAGAAAAGTCACGTGGGGGGAGTGAAAGAGGTATGGAAGTTGGTAAAAAGAACTTGGAACTTGAAAAACAAGATATTCAGTTAAGATATGGAGAAAACGCACATGAAATGGCGTACGTTTACGGTAAACCTGCGTTTGAACTATTGCATGAAGGCAAACAGCTTTCTTTCAACAACATCCTTGATGCAGAAGCAGCTTGGGTACTATCAAGAAATCTTAATCTAATAGGTGGCGGTGTATGTGTGATTAAGCATCAAACGCCGTGTGGCGCTGCTTATTTGAGAAATGGAAGCAATGATGAAGATAAAATACTTTGTATTCAAAAGGCTATAGATGCTGACAGCGAATCAAGTTACGGTGGAATACTCGCAACTAGTTTTACATTTACCTTCGAAATGGCGCAATCTGTTAAGACGTACCTTGAAGTTATTGTAGCTCCAGACTTTGAGCAAGAAGCAATTGATTATCTTTCAAAGAAAAAAGTGAGACTGATACGTCCAAAGGAATATGTCCCGTACGCGGGTAAGTTAGCATTCGGAAGCTTGGTAATATCTGAGCGAGTTTTTATTGGAGAACCTGAACTGCTATTCGGAAACCAATATGATTTAAGAGACATTAAATTTGCCCTCATTGTTGCAGAAGCAGTTAAATCAAACGCGATAGTCATTGTAAAAGACGGCGTTACAGTTGGCATTGGTGGTGGTCAACCGTCAAGAAAACGATCATGTTGGATTGCAACGGTACTTGCTAATGAAAGAGCAAAGGATGCAATAGCTGCATCCGATGCGTTTTTCCCTTTTACAGATGGGTTAGAGATACTTATAAATTCAGGCGTAAAGTGTATTGTAGCACCACTCGGATCTATAAGAGACGAGGAAGTATTAAATTATGCAAAAGAAAAAGGTATAACATTTTACAAATCCCCTGTTAGAGTCTTTAGACATTGAGGTGATAGGATGAAGAACATTAAGAGCGTTTGTATCCTTGGAAGTGGTGGCAGAGAACATGCTATAGGTTGGGCATTTAAGAAAGCTGGATTTTCTGTTTATTTTTATCCAGGTAACGCAGGTACTAAGAAAATAGGTAATAACATTGACATAAAAAATTTTGAAGAGCTTGACAAATTTGATTTAGTCATACCTGGCTCTGAGGAATACCTTGTGAAAGGTGTGGCAGATGGCAAAGAGAATATCTTTGGACCTGATTCACATGCTGCAAGACTCGAAGGTTCTAAATGCTTTGCAAAATTGTTCATGCAAAAGCATGGGATTCCAACTGCAAGATTTCAAATTGCAACCAGCGATCAATCACTATACGACGTATTAAAAAAATTCACACCGCCATATGTTATTAAAGCTGATGGGCTTGCATCTGGTAAAGGTGTGCTCATTTGTGATTCTTTGGAAGAAGCCTTAGAAAAAGGTACACAGCTCATCAACGGTCAGCTGATACCAAATGTTAAAGGACCAGTTGTTGTTGATGAATTTTTGAATGGCTGGGAATTGTCAGCTATTGCGGTTGTCAACAATACGACTTTTGCTCTATTGCCATTTACGAAAGATTATAAGAGGGCGTTCACAAATAACGAAGGTCCAAATACCGGTGGTATGGGATCGTATGGACCTGTGCAAATACAAGATAAGTTAAAAGAGAAGATAGAAGATATATTTCGAAAAACACTGGAAGGTCTAAAGAAAGAAGGTATACAATACAAAGGGTTTCTTTACGTAGGACTTATGATAGTTGACGATGAACCATTTGTACTTGAATACAATGTCAGGCTTGGTGATCCGGAGACAGAAGTCATTGTTGCGATGGAACCAGAAAAGTTTGTCGAAACTGTTTTAAAGGCATACAATTCAGAAAAATATGAAGAATATAAACCGAAAAAGTATGCTGTTGATGTAGTCTTAGCATCGGAAGGTTATCCTGACAACCCTGCAAAAGGACAGCAGATAACAATAAATAGTAATTATGAAGACAACGAAGAAAGATTATTGTTCTATGCCGCCGTAGCTGACAAAGATAATAAGATGTTTGTAAATGGCGGTAGGGTAATTCATTCAGTTGGAATTGGTGACACTTTAAATCAAGCACGTAATAGGGCATATGAAAACATAAAGAATGTTTCATTTGATGGAATGTTTTACAGAGAAGACATTGCAAAAATCACGGATGATGCACATTTCTGTATGAGCAATCAAAAAAAGGAAAAATACACATACTCAAGTTCAGGTGTTGACGTAACAAGGAACGATGATTTCACAGATTTTATAAAATCTATTGTGAGAGTTCCGGAATGGGTAATCAAAGAACCAACTGGTTACGCGACGATACTAAACTTTACAAATCCGCCTGTTGTATTAACCGCCGACGGAATAGGTTCAAAGTTATTACTTCACATACAATACAAAAGATGGAATGATGCTGCAAAAGACCTTATAGGTATGAACTACAACGACATTGTATGTACGGGAGCTGTTCCAAAAGCTTTTGTGGACTACCTCGGTGTACATCATATCGCCGAAGAACATTACGAATTTGTGAAAGCTCTAAGTTCGGAACTTGAAAAACTCGATATGGCCTTGGTAGCAGGGGAAACTGCGGAAATCCCAGCTGTATACACAGAAAGTGATTGGGATGTTGCGGGATTTTGTGTTGGAATACTACAAAAAAAGCTTCCTATCGAGACGATTGAATATGGAGATATAATCATAGGATTACCAGCAAGCGGTTTTCATTCAAATGGTTGGTCCTTGATTCGAAAGATACTCCAAGAAGAGAAAATAGATATATCAGAACTTCCTTTTGATATTTTAGTTGGGACTAGAATTTACAAAGAAGTACCACAATTTTTTAATTCCGTAAAAGCAATAGCACACGTTACCGGTGGAGGAATACTAAGGGCATTGCGGAGGATATTAAAAGATAAAGGATGGGAAATAACATTAGAGCTCCCTGATTATATAAACTGGATCCTTAAGTATGTAAGTTTAGAAGAAGCTTTAAAAACATTTAATATGGGCTACGGGATGATATTGGTAACCGAGAAAAAATTCGTTCAACCAATTATCGACAATCTTAACGGAAATGTACTTGGAGAAGTGTCAACAACAACAAATATTCACATAAAATAACAAAAGTTAATATATGTGATAGTAGATATATAATATTGCATCACCCCCTCTTTACACGAGGGGGTTGTTTGTGGTACAATATGTATACATTTGTATACTATTAGTAATTTTGCAAAAGCTTATTAAAGCTTGGTTTCTTCGCATAGTACAAAAATTTGTTAAGCCGTGGGGGGTAATTGAACATGCAGGTGCTTGAAAGTAAGCCAGAAAATGACATATTGATCAAATCATGGCAAGAAAGAGTGCTAAGCTATACACATCTTGTTGAAAGATGGACAAGATACTTTTGGAATATTAACAAGTCTTACTTGTACTCATATGAAGATTTACAACAAACTATTTGGTACATTTTAATGGTTGGATTAAGAGAATTCGATGGAAGAGGGTCAGAAGAAAGTTTCTTAAATTGGTATATACGGCAAAAAGTTGTTTCGATAATGATGTACGGAAAAAAACCACCAAAGTGTAATGACTCACCTTTTACGCCTCTGAGATTTGATTACGTTTCTCCAGATGATCTATGTCAAATAAATGAACTGTTCTACTCTGACTTAGAACAATAATACAAAATAAGTGCCCCTTTCCGGGGCATTTATTTTTTTGTGATTACAAAGTGCGAATTAAAAAAATATGGTGCTGTACACCCTGCTTCGACAAACCTGGACCCGGTCGTATGTATTCGTAGAGGCTCTGGCCGGGCAACCCTACGGCACACACTTGCCTGCTTAGGGCTGCTTCCTTCCGGACCTGACCCGGTTCACAGGTAGTTGTTGCGTAGGACCCAACCTTCAACGCCATCGAATACACCGTTTCCGAACCCAAGTTGCCTCAGTCAGGGAATTCAGCCCCGCTAAGGTGGGTTTCGGGTACAGGGGACCACCAACCCCCCGCTTAGTACAGCACCACATTTTATTTTATCATTGATTTTGTAATTTTCAATCTGTGAATTTATGGTATAATAATTTTTGAGTTGCGATCAACAATGAAAGAGCATCACTGTGATGATTGTTAGTTTTATTTTTTATAGTTAATTTGTTTAATTTTTTATCAAAATTCACCGTTGGCAATTTGTAAGTTTAGCGTGGTACATTCAAAAATCGTTAAAATTACAAATAATAAAAACTATTTGCAACAACTTAGAGGACGGAAAATGGAGGGAGATTCTCAAAGAATCATAGATTTTGCAAAAGAGGGAGGGGTATTTATGGACATTAAGAGTTTGACTATACTGGAGTTTTGCAACAAAGTAAAGGAAAAGACACCAGTTCCTGGTGGTGGAGCTGTTGGTGCAGTTGTTGCAGCTCTTGGTGGAGCGTTGAATTCAATGGTTGCTAATCTTACTCTCGGAAAGAAGAAATACGAAGAATTTGATGGATTAATGCAAGAAGTTCTTGAAAATATGGAACTTATCGTTGAAAAGTCTCTCAGACTTGCTCAGGCGGATGTGGAGGCGTTCAATTCGGTCATGGAGGCTTATAAACTGCCAAAGGAAGATGAGAGACGTGATGAAAAGCTTCAGAATGCATTGATAAAAGCAATAGAAACTCCTTTCCAACTTATCGAATGTGCAAGGGATATCCTCAAGTTCAGTGAGATAGTTGCTAAATGGGGAAACAAAAACGCGATTTCAGATGCCTTTAGTGCAGCAGAGCTTGCTAGAGCCGCTTGCAAGATAGGTGAGTATAACGTCATGATAAATCTTAAGTCGGTTGTTGATGAAAAGTACAAAAGCAAGATTCTGGATGAAATGTACGAGGTAATGAATGAAGCAAAGGTATATTACGAGAGAATACAGGAGTTGGTAAAAGAAAATGGATTCACTAAAATTTGAGATAATCAACCAGCATGGACTTGCACGAAGGGGACGAATTTATTTACCGCATGGTATTGTTGAAACACCAACTTTTATGCCAGTTGGGACGAATGCAAACGTTAAGCTCATAACTCCTCATATATTGGAAGAAAATAATGTTCAAATAATTCTGTCGAATGCTTTTCACCTTTATCTAAAACCTGGATTGGACGTGATTAGAAATTTTGGTGGACTTCATGAGTTTATGCGCTGGAGGAAACCTATATTAACAGATAGTGGAGGCTTTCAAGTGTTCAGCCTAAAAAAGGGACAGAGAATTACAGATGATGGAGTTTGGATAATGTCCCCTATTGATGGTTCCAAACATTATATTACCCCAGAGCTTTCCATGGAAATTCAGGCAACTCTTGGTTCTGATATTGTTATGGCTTTTGATTACTGTGCGGATCCAAAGGATGGTTACGAGGAAGCTAAACGTGCAGTGAAATTAACTACAAAGTGGGCAAAAAGAAGTCTTGAACATCTTAGAAGAATATCCAATCAAGCAATCTTTGGTATAATTCAAGGAGCTGTTTACGAAGATTTAAGAGAGTTAAGTCTTCAAGAGATCACACAGTTTAACTTTGATGGTTTTGCTATAGGAGGTCTCAGTGTTGGAGAACCAAGGGAGATGACCATTAATATCGTAAAGTTTATTGCACCAAAGATGCCCAGCAATAAACCCAGATATTTTATGGGCGGAGGATCTCCAGATTTGCTCGTTGAATTAGTCTCAAGTGGTGTCGATATGTTTGACAGTGTTTTTCCAACTCGTGTTGCACGACATGGACTTGCCGTTACTTGGAATGGTAAATTCAATATAAGATCTGCAAAGTTTAAATATGACAAAACTCCTATTGACGAAAAGTGTAATTGCTATACGTGTCGTAATTTTTCAAAAGCTTATATAAGGCATCTATTTGACAGAAAGGAAGTACTCGGGCAGATATTACTCACAATTCACGATGTACATTTTATGATGGAATTTGGACAAAAGATGCGAGAAAGTATTGAAAGTGGTACGTTTGATAAATTCAAGAAGGAGGTAGTGGTGGCTTATGAAAAAGATAGTAACACTTAACCTTTTTTTGATTACATTTATTGCGTTTGGAATGTTCATTGATAACCCGGTAAATTTGCTGGTTAATGGTAACGTGATTTTTGTTGGTTCTGAATTTTATGATTTATCAGACAATACTTTAAAAGTAGCTTGGCAGCAAAGAGAAGGAGTTTTGTGTGGTGAACTTGGTTACACAACGGATTCTAATTTTTCATACGGAATGATCAATTACAAGTTGTCTCATATGAAAAATCTATACGGTTTGAATGTAAAGTTTAATGTTCTTCCTGTAGAAAAATTTTTCATAAGACTTGACGCGAGCGGGAGAATTGTACTAAACAACTATGCTCTAATAAATTTTGGATTCAACGATCTATCACTGTTAGTGATGGATACGTCAATGAGCAGTGTACCTACAGTATTTGGTGGTATTGATCTTGTCTTTGGAAAAAACTTTGAATTGTCTTTTACAGTAAACAATTTTGAAACCAACAAAGTAAGGTTTTCCTTAGGATTTGGTGCATTTGGATTTTCACCTGTAAACAGATTGGCAGTTTTTTATAGTCCGATTTATAGACTTTCGGATGGTAAGTTATTTAACATAGTAGAGGGAATAATTCAAACTACACTATCTAATTTTAGTTTTTCTTTAGCCGGTTTTTACAATATTTCAGATACTGTATCAGACGATAGATATTTGAAATATAAATACGGAATAAAATTCTCCTTGGGAGTGCAGATGTAATTATGAACATTCATCACAAGAATATCAAGATTCTAGGTGAAGATGATATAAGAAGGTCGTTAATGCGTATAGCACACGAAATTTTGGAAAAAAATAAAGGTGCAGAAGATATTGTGCTTGTCGGAATTATAACAAGAGGAGCGGTTCTTGCCAAGCGAATAGGCGAGAACATATCCTTTATCGAGGGCACAGAGATACCAGTATGCATACTTGATGTTGCACCGTTCAGGGATGATGAAAAAAGGACATCGAAAGAAAGCGATAGAAGTAACGTTGGTGTTGATATAAATAATAAGAACATCATACTTGTTGACGATGTACTTTTCACTGGTAGAACAATTAGAGCCGCCATGGATGCGATTATATCCAGAGGAAGACCTAAAAGTATACAGCTTGCAGTTTTGGTTGATAGGGGGCACAGGGAATTTCCAATAAGACCAGATTATGTTGGAAAAAATATCCCAAGTTCCAAGGAAAAAGAATTAGTTAAGGTGCGATTGAGAGAAATTGATGGTGAAGATGGAGTTTACATCATCAAAATGGCAGGTGAAGAAAATGAGATATGATATCGAATTTAGGGGTAGTTATGCTCTTTTAAAGGCTTATGTAGGCCCAGGAGAAAGTATAAAGGTAGAACCAGGTGCAATGGTATATATGAAAGGCCCCCTCGAAATCCGAACATCTACAGGTGGTGTATGGAAAGCTCTCAAAAGAGCGATTCTTGGGGGTGAAAGCTTTTTTATGAATACTTACACATCACACGGAAATGGCGAAATAGGTATCGCACCTGAACTTCCAGGTGATATAGAAGTCATCCCTGTTAATAGTACTTTGTACGTACAATCTACTTCTTTCTTGGCAAGTGATTCGTCCATTGATATAGATGTCTCTTTCGGAGGTTTCAAATCGTTTTTCACAGGTGAAGGGATATTTTTGTTAAAGTTGCAGGGGGTTGGTGATGCTGCTATCTCGTGCTTTGGTGGAATAAAGCTAATTGAATTACAAATGGGAGAAGAGATAACGATAGATACAGGACATGTGGTTGCATTTGACGGTAGTGTGAAGTGGAGTGTTAAAACATTTGGTGGCTTTAAATCAACCATATTTGGTGGCGAAGGGCTTGTTTGTGCATTTACTGGTCCTGGAAGAGTTTACATTCAAACACGTAACTACCCAGCATTTGTTGCTTGGATAAAGTCCTTAGTTCCGAATGAAACTGGCAGCAAGTAATGATCAAAATTGGACTTGCGGAGTAGAAAAAGGAGGAATTTCCATGAAACTTTTTGGAACAGACGGAATACGAGGAGTAATCAATGAAGAGCTCACACCAGAAATTGCATTCAGACTTGGAAATGCACTTGCAAAATATGTGGACAAAAGAATTTTCGTCGCCAAAGATACACGTGCAAGCTGTGACATGCTAGAGGCAGCAATTATTGCAGGTGCAACATCTGCAGGTGGTACTGTTTACAGGTGCGGTGTTTTACCTACTCCTGCGTTAGCTGTCATTACCAAATTGGAGGATGCCGTAGGTATTATGATATCTGCGTCGCATAACCCACCAGAATTCAACGGCTTAAAGGTAATCTCTCGAGGCTTCAAACTCCAGGATGAAATTGAAGATACCTTAGAAAGGCGTATGAAGGAATTACATTACTCGCCATATAACGAAATTGGATGTGTTGTAGATTACAAACTCGCTTTTGAAGAGTACACAAATTATGTGATTCAGCATTTTTCTGATTTAGACTTAACAGGTCTAAAAATATTAGTTGATGCGGGCAATGGAGCAGCGTATGAAACAACTCCATATGTATTAAGGAGTCTTGGTGCTAAAGTTGAGGTTATTAACAATAACCCAGATGGCTACAATATAAATGTTGAATGTGGTTCTACGGAACCAAGACAAGCAATGTCGAAAATGACAAATCATAACATTGCAATACTTCATGATGGAGACGCTGATAGATGTATTTTGTTGGACGAGAGAAAGGAAGAATTTCATGGTGATAAAATAATGGGTGTGTGTGCACTAAAAATGAAAGAGGAAGGTAGACTTAAAAGTAACACCGTTGTTGGAACAGTTCTATCAAACATGGGATTAGAAGTATTTTTAAAAAAACAAGGGATAGAACTTGTTAGAACAAAAGTTGGTGACAGGTACGTGCTTGAAAAAATGATTGAAATTGGAGCGAACATCGGTGGTGAGCGTAGTGGACATGTAATATTCTTGGATAGAAGTACAACAGGTGATGGACTAATAACTGCCTTAGAGGTTATACGTACAATGCTTTTAAAAGGGATGAGGCTTTCAGAACTATCAAGCATGGTACCAGATTATCCACAAATAATGATAAATGTTAAAACGAAGAATAAGCTTATCATAGAACATGAAGAAGTAAGAAGATTGATTGAGAAAAACAAAAGGGAGGATGTTGATATTGTAGTTAGAGCATCTGGAACGGAACCCTTGATAAGGATATTTGTCCAAGGACCTGATGAATCTTATATTTCAAACGTAGCTTACGAAATTGCAGGAAAAATTGAGCAACTATCGAAAGGGGATGAGTTAGAATGACTAAGGATGAACTTCGCACAGTTGTATGGAATAAGTTGAAAGAAGTTATCGACTGGGAAATAGGGCTTGATGTAGTTACACTTGGATTGGTTTACAACATAGAAGTAGATGAACAAAATAACGTTAAGGTGCTTATGACTATGACAACACCTATGTGCCCACTTGCTGGTAGTATCATGAGCGATGCAGAGATGAAAGTCAGAACAATAGAAGGTATAGGTAATGTAGAGGTAGAACTTACATTCGATCCTCCGTGGACACCAGATAGGATTGATCCTGTAGTAAGAAAACAACTTGGTATATGAAAAATAATCTCAAAAATTATAGCTCTTCTCAAAAGTTAACTATCTCTCAGGTCTTGAAACTTTACAAGATTAAAGGGCTTCCCGAGAGGGAAGCT
Organism: Fervidobacterium sp.; assembly: GCA_026419195.1. Taxonomy (NCBI): domain Bacteria; kingdom Thermotogati; phylum Thermotogota; class Thermotogae; order Thermotogales; family Fervidobacteriaceae; genus Fervidobacterium; species Fervidobacterium sp. The sequence continues at coordinate 35,953 of JANZZV010000003.1, read as the reverse complement.
CTGATTTTGCTTGCACATGCGATGAACAAACCAAAAGAATATTTAATTGCACATGAAGAGTTAATTTGTCCAGAACATGCGTTAGCACTTTTAGAAAAAAGGTTAACGGGCTATCCTTTACAATACATTCTTGGTGAGGTTGAATTTTACGGTCGAAAGTTTTATGTGGAAGAAGGAGTTTTAATTCCACGTTGGGAAACAGAAGGACTTGTAGAGCTTGCTATAAATTATATCAAAAACTACAATTTAAAATATGCCATAGATATAGGTGTGGGAAGTGGGGTAGTGTTGATAACAATCGCAGCTGAAACTGGTATAACTATCTTCGGGACGGATACAAGTAAGAAAGCTATAGAGGTGTGTACGAAAAATTTGGAAAGGTATAACCTGAAATGTGAACTTAGGTTGGGAGAATTTATAGAACCATTTACGGAAGAATTCAATAATATACAATTGATAGTGTCAAACCCACCGTATGTAAAAGAGGGTACAAGGTTGCAAAAAGAAGTAAATTTTGAGCCCCGTGAGGCTCTGTTTGCCGGAAAAGATGGTTTAAATTTTTACAAAACATTCTTTAATCGTTACAATATTGAAGGTAAAATAGTGTTGATGGAGATAGGAGAAGACCAGGGAGATTTTTTGAAAAGATTAACCGGAGGAACGGTAATTAAGGACCTCGCAGGAAAGGATAGATACTTGGTTATTGATAAATTTCGTAAAATAAAATAGATAAAGGAGGCAGAAGAATGAAAGTTGTACTCTTACAAGATGTACCAAAACTTGGCAAGAAAGGTGAGATAACAAATGTTTCAGATGGTTATGCAAGGAATTTTCTCATCCCAAAAGGGCTTGCTAAGGAAGCGACAGAGCAAGTCATAAAACAACTTGAAAAAGAAAAAGAGCAAGAAAAGCAAAGACAGGAAGCTCTTAGAAAAGAAAGTGAGAAATTGCTGGCTCAGTTACACCAACACGTGTTTAAAATAAGTGCGAAAGCTGGTGAAAGTGGAAAGTTATTTGGTTCTCTAACGAATTCAAATATCGCTGAAGAAATATCAAAGGTTATAGGAAAAGAATTCGATAAGAAATGGATAATATTGGACAGCCCAATTAAAACGACTGGAATATACGACATTGTAGTTAAGCTTCCTGGTGGTGTATCTGGGAAGATAAAAGTGCAAGTAGAAAAAATCCAGTAGCTGTCATCAAAGGGGTGCAATAGTATTGAATTTTACAGCATTTAGTAAAGCTCTATACTCAACTTGGATATACTACTCTCCGGAGCGAATCCTTTTTGATGCCGGAGAAGGTGTTGCAACAATGTTAAGTAACAAGATATATGCAGTAAAATATGTCTTTTTAACACACGGTCACGTCGATCACATAGCGGGCTTATGGTCGGTAATTAACACACGTAATAATGCAATGGGTGACAGAGAAAAGCCACTTTTTGTTTATTATCCAGAGGGTAATCGTGGTATAGAAATGTACGCTGATTTTCTAAAAAGATCCAACAGTGAGTTAAGATTTGAACTAAAATTTATTCCTGTGAAGCATGGTGAGAAGATATTTTTGAGAAATTCTGGTTCATTTACAAGGTATGTAAAACCGTTCATAGTTAATCATACTTTCAGCGAAATTTCTTTCGGATATCACGTTATAGATGTTCGGAAAAGGTTGAAAGAGGAATACAGAAAACTCTCAGTACAGGATATTTCGAGATTGGCAAAGGAGCTTGGAAGTGAAAAAATAACTGAAAGTTATGAGAAGAAAATTCTCACCATATCTGGAGATACTATTTTATTAAGAAAAGAGGATATTGTTGACACAGAAATTTTGTTTCATGAATGTACCTTTTTGAAGAAAGAAGACAGGAAATTCAACAATCATGCGTCACTTGAGGAGGTTGTAGAATTAGTTAAAGATTCCAACATCAAAACACTTGTTTTGTACCATATTTCTTCAAGATATGTTAAAGGGCTTGAGAAAGCAATAAGAAAGATAAACATACCAGGTACTGATATCACGTACGTCCACCCTGAAAAGATATTCGAATTTTAAACTAAAAAGTGGGTGAACTTTTTTGAGACACATTATATTCATAAGTGATTTGCACATAGGTGATGGGAACAGCAAAGATGATTTCAACCAAGATGAACTCTTTGAAAATTTAGTATTGGAATGGAACGAACTTAAAAACCCGGAGATAGTTATAGTTGGTGATGGTTTTGAAATATTGGAATCTAACGCGGTCCGAAACCTCGGACTATTAGGTTTTTGGGAAAGTGTTGAAATGTTAGATGGAACGGTTATCGATGATATAAATAAAGCTCATCCAACGATTTTTGAAACGTTAAACAAATTCAAGGGTACAGTTTGGTACGTAATAGGTAATCACGATTATTACATACTTAAAAACGAAAAACTTCAAACAGCGTTGAAAGAAAAGATTAAGAATTTAAATATCGTCCCATACTATTATGACGAACAAAGCTCTATTTTAGCTGTACACGGTAATCAGTTTGATTCGATAAACAAATTCACACAAATAGATGGTGAACTCATACCACCACTCGGTGATTTTATAGCCAGGTATATGATGGTGAATTTTGACGAAGATCTTAAGAAACATCTTCCTGAGCACGTTGTAAAAGACTATGATAATGTTAGACCTGTGTTGGATGTGTTTCTCTGGTTAGAAAAAATAGCGGATGTTTACGAAAACAGCGTTGATTTATTGAAACTGTGGATAGACAATTTCATTGAAATGATGAAAGAAGAAGAGGCACAAAAATGGATGAAGAAAAACTATCCACTTATGAGTAAGCTCTCAATAATCTTTCTAAACAAAATTGGTGGAATAAAGCTCGGAGAGTTGATAGTAAGAATTATCATGAACATCAGAAAATTGAAAAAAACAGACTATTTGAAAAAGGCAGCTATTAAGGTATTTAAAAACACCGGGATATTAAAAACGTATATGGATGGTTATGTTGATAATCCATCAAATATGATCGATTTAAAATCAATTGATGGAATAGTTGTAGGACACAGCCACAAACCTGTATTTGAAATAACAAAAATAAACGGTCAGTTAAAATTTTTTATGAACTGTGGTTCATGGAAACCGGTTGTGGAAAAAAGGGCTCATGGTATGTTTCAAAAATACTTTGAAATATTCTACGGAATAGCTAAGATTGAAGGTTCGGATGTTGAAATTATGACTGGAACGATTAATAAGATAAAGAAGCGGGAAGTGATAGATTGAAAGTTATAACATGCCATAGCAACCCAGACTTTGATGGATTTGCAAGTTGTGTTGCACTGAAGAAAGTTTATCCAAATTATGAGATAGTAATCGCAGGAAATCCTGTACAAAATTTGAAGGAATTCCTCAGATTTTACGAAGATTATTTTCCATTTCTCACAGAGAATGAGTTAAAGGGAATTAACGAAGATATCGATGAAATAATAATAGTAGATACTCCAGGATTGGAAAGGGTAGGTGAAGAAATAAAAAATAAATTAAACCCAGATACTAAAATAACAATTATTGACCATCATCCAGATATAAGAAATTCAGATAATGAAGATAGCAGATCAAAGAAAATATTAAAGCTAACAGGTGCTGCAACTACTATTGTTGTCAATATGCTTAAAGAGAAAGGTGTCAAGCTTTCTAAGGAAGAGGCTACATTATTAGGCATAGCAATCTACGAAGATACAGGTAGCTTCCTATATTCGAGTACAACAATAGAAGATTTGGAAGCTGTAATGTATCTTTTCAATAATGGCCTTCAACTTAACACTGTTTCAGAATACATAAGGTTTGATTTAACTATCGATCAGAAGATAATATTAAACAACTTGTTACAAAATGCACGAAACTACAACATAGAGAACTATCAGATTACAATCTCAGTAGATGAGACAGAGAAGTTTGTTGGTGGACTATCAATAATAGTCTCTAAATTTTGGTATGCTCACAACGTGGAAACATTCATATCCATTGTGCGTATGGGAAAAAAGATATTTATAGTTGGTAGGACGAAATCCCCAGATATTGACTTAGCAGGGTTGATGAGTGAATTTGGTGGGGGTGGACACCGTCAAGCAGCTTCCGCAACGGTGAATATGGCATCTGTAGAAGAAGTTGAACATAAAATATTACAACTCATACCAAAGTACTTATCCATTGGTTTAAAAGCAAAAGACATTATGTCTTCACCGGTACGTACAGCATTTTCAACAGAAACTATAGAACAGGTAAATAAAATTATGGAAATAACAGGACATAGCGGTATACCTGTTGTTGAGGGTAACAAACTTGTAGGTATCGTTACTAAAAAGGCTGTAGACAAAGCGCTCAATCATGGTCTTGGTAAAAGACCGATAAAATCCATAATGACATCAAAATTAATAACAGCGAAAGTAGATACGCCAGTTACACAACTTAGACGTTTGATGGTAGAAAACGACATAGGTAGGATTCCTATACTCGATGAAAATAATATCCTTGTTGGTATAGTTACAAGGTCTGACATAATTCGTTCACAAAGTATAGTGCAAAGTAGTAGTTTTACCAAAGAGATACGTAGTGCACCTTCTTTCAAAAACCTTAGTTCTTTAATAAACGAAAGGTTGCAAAAACGCGTAGTAAACTTACTTAGACTCATAGGATTCTATGGCAGCGAAACGAATTCGCCGGTTTATGTGGTTGGTGGATTTGTCAGGGATTTATTATTGAATATAGAAAACTACGATATTGACATTGTAGTTGAAGGAAATGGGATAGAATTTGCAAAATACGTAGCAACACAATTAAATGCTATCGTGGTTCCGTACGACAAATTCTTCACAGCAACTATTGTATTTAAGGACGGCTTTAAGATTGATATTGCTACAGCACGAACAGAGTACTATGAAAGTCCAGGAGAACTTCCGCAAGTTGATATTAGTACAATTCGGAAAGACCTTTATCGTAGAGATTTTACAATCAACGCAATGGCGATAAAACTAAATCCTCAGGAGTTTGGTGTACTGTACGACTTTTTTAACTGTCAAAGAGATTTAGAACAAGGTATTATAAGGGTATTACACAATCTTAGTTTTATAGAAGATCCAACAAGAATGATCAGAGCTGTGAGATTTGAACAGCGATATGGTTTTCATATGGAAGAGCATACATTATACTTACTCAAGAAAAACCTCGAAGAAAATTATCTTGAGAGGGTTTCTGGTTCGAGAATAAGACAAGAATTAGAAAAGATATTGGAAGAAAAGAATCCTCTCAATGCTATCAAAAGAATGGCGGAACTTGGTATGATTAAGCATATATTTCCAAAAACCTATTACACAACTGTTATGGAAGAAAAGTTAGAAAGATTATTCGCATTCATTCCATTTTTGAGAGATAAGTTCAATAATTTTAATCATTTCTATGCAATTTCGACTATTCTTCTTGAATATTACGATAAAACTTCACTTGAGGATATGAGATCAAAATATGGATATCCGAAAAAATTTATAGAAAGTTTAAAATTCACAGAAAATATGATACTTCCTGTCAAATCTATGATTGAAAACAAATTTCCGCTCTCTGATATATACAAAGTACTGGGAAAATCTAATCCATACGTTTATGCACACATATCTGCTTATCTTACAACGGAGGCACAGGATTACTTGAAGTATTACATAGATACTGTTCAAAATATAAAATTGGAAAAAATCTCTGGTAAAAAGCTGATGGAAAAATATCAAATCAAATCAGGACCTATCTTGAATACAATACTGGAAGAAGTATTTTGCAGAAAACTTGATGATAACAATTTAGACGAGGAAGAATTTCTTGATACTCTCGTAGTGAAATATATAAATAAGAACAATCTATCATCCGAGTAATTTGGTGGTGATTGTTTTGAAAAGCAATCTTTCAAGAAAATATACAATATATATTATATATTTTTTGATGTTTTGTTACGTGATTTATGGGCTTGTTAAGGTACAAATATTAGAGCAAGTAGAGAATAAAAAAATACTAATGGACTTAATAGGTAAGAATGAATACAAGAGAGGTTTGAGAGGTACAATTTATTCATCTGATGGAGTTAAGTTAGCTTGGAGCGAAAAGGTTCCTGTAATAGCACTGAAAGAATATTCGCAAAAAGATCAACAAATATTGGAAAAATACCTATCTGTTGAACAATTGACCAATTTAAGAAACACAGGAAAGGCAGAACTAAATTGGGAACAAGCATTTTTGTTGAAGAGTATAGGTTACAATATCTACGCTGTAGAAAAACGCCGCTCATATGGATTTTTATACCCTCTGATTGGTAGTGTAAACGCAGATGGAGATGGCATGTCTGGACTAGAGTACACATATAACGAGGTTTTGAAGGGAAAGGTAAGTGTTTCGTATGGAATAAAAACACCTGGAGGAAAATATCAAGAGGGAATAATAGAAAGCGAGGCAGAAAATGGATTAGATTTACAAACATCGATAAACTACTGTTTGCAGAAATTCATATACGAAACATTAACAGAATTCGATACGCCATCCGTCGTTATAGTCTCCAAGCCCAAAACAGGTGAGATACTTGCAATGGTATCTTATCCAGCCCCGAATGTTGATTTAAACAATTTAGACTCTCTGACATGGCAGAAGTTAGTAAATGATCCAATGAAGCCACTTTTGAATAGAGCTATATCAAGTAGTTATCCACCTGGTTCAACATTTAAAGTTGTAACTGGATTAGCACAAATGATTTATGGTCAACCAAGTCCAATCAGTTGTAAAGGGGTTTTTTATTATCGAGATTCAAGAGGTAGAGTGACTGGGAGATACAATGATTGGTTACCTACTGGTCACGGAAATGTTGATATAGAAAAAGCACTCAGAGTTTCGTGTAACGTGTATTTTTATAAAGCTGCACTTGATATTGGTATAGATAATTTAATTAAGGTTTCGAAAGCTTTTGGACTTGGTGAAAAGACGGGGATAAACATTCCAGGTGAAACTACCGGAATACTGCCAACCCCAGATTGGAAATATCAAAATATAAAGGAAAAATGGTATCCTGGAGATACAATATTATGTGGTATAGGTCAAGGTTTTCTGAGTCTTACACCTATTCAAGTACTACATATTTATAATACTATAGCTAACAAAGGAGTTATAGTTAAACCCAAACTTGTTGTAAACGAAGAAAGTAGTGAAAAACATTTTGATATTCCGGTCCCAGATGATTATTGGGACATTATTACAAAAGGATTGGAAGAAGTTACAACAATTCAAGGGAGTGCCGAGTATGGGGGTACTGCTGCAGATACTTTTAAAGGTTTTCCACTAACTGTTGCTGGGAAAACAGGCACAGCGCAGACAGATAACGGCCAACCACACGCTTGGTTTGTTGGGTTTGTACCAAGTAGAAAACCGATGTACTCGATAGTTGTTTTTATCGAGCATGGAAAAGGTGGAGGACGCTACGCCGCTCCAATAGCACGAAAAATATTTGACTATATGTACAAAAATGGATTCTTTAACAAAAACATCAAAGAAACGAAGGAAGGGAAATAGAGTGATAATTAAATACTTTAAAAATGATGGTTGCAAAGTTTGTCAAACGTTTTTGCCAAAGGTAGAAAAAATAGCAAAAAATTATAATTTGACATTAGAAATAGTTGATGTTGTTCAAAAGCCAGAGATAGCAGGTCAAAGTCTGGTATTTACCGTACCTACGGTAGTTTTTTATGACCTACAAGGAAATGAAATAAAAAGATTTGCTAGGAATTTTTCAGAATTGGAGATTAGAGAATACGTGGAGAGAATTTATGGTATACTTGACGTTGAGAAATAATTTAATAGACAAATTTTTTGCAAAATTCCTTACTGTGGAATTGAACTGTACGTCGAACTAAAACTTTTTTCAATGGAGGTGTAAAAATGGAAAAACTTCTTGGTATTTTAAGATTTGCGTTGGCAAGAGAGATAGAAGGCAGAGAATTTTACAAAAATAAGGTAGAGAGAGTAAAATCAAAAGATGTCAAAGACACACTCGAAGGTCTTTGGAAAATGGAAGATGAGCATGTGAACTTTCTCAAAGGTTTGATGGAGAAAATTCAAAAAGACATTGAAATAAGTATCGATACCGAGATAACAAGAACTGACTTTTTCGAAGAAAGAGAAAAAAGTGAGCTTGTGTCAGGCACACTTGATGACATGGCAAACGATTTAAGTATTCTTAGGATGGCTTATTTGATTGAAGAAGACTTTGAGAAATTCTATCGTTTAAGTGCAGAAAAAGTCGAAGATTCTGATATGAAAAAACTCTTGAACGTACTTGCAGGCTGGGAAGAAAATCACAAGAAAATGTTACTTGAATTATATGAGGAAACAATGAAAAATTATTGGAGTCAGCAAGGCTTTACACCGCTTTTCTAAGTCCAGAAATTCAAATATATTACTGTTGAATTGTTGTAATTAACTTGTCACGTGTAACTTTTTGCGAGGAGGTTGAATACTTTGCGAATTCTCAGTGGTATAAGGCCAACTGGTAAGGTTCATGTTGGTCATTATGTGGGTGTATTTGAAAATTGGTTGAAACTTCAAAACGAAGGTCATGACACATTTTACTTTGTAGCAGATTGGCATGCGTTAACAACACATTATGAAGACACATCTGAAATAAAGGAGTTCACTGAGGATTTGATAAAAGTGCTCATGGCAATTGGGCTTGATAAATCTACGTTGTTTGTTCAATCTGCCATAAAAGAACATGCCGAGCTGATGCTTATTTTTTCGATGATTACACCACTTTCATGGCTTGAGAGAGTCCCCACGTACAAAGAAATGAGGCAACAGATAACCAACAGGGATTTGTCGAATGCCGGTTTCTTAATGTACCCAGTATTACAAGCAGCTGATATATTGATCTACAAAGCAGATGGTGTACCAGTTGGAGAAGATCAAGTTTACCATGTTGAGCTGACAAGAGAAATTGCGCGTCGGTTCAACTACATATTCAAAAAAGAAATCTTTCCAGAGCCGAAAGAATTGCTATCTGAGGTTCCAAAGCTACTTGGGACAGATGGTAGAAAAATGAGTAAAAGCTATGGAAATACTATACCTTTGATATCAACAGAAGCCGAGCTTTCGAAAATGATCTTGCCTATGGTCACAGATCCTGCAAGAAAGAGGAGAACCGACCCAGGTAATCCTGAAAATTGCCCAGTATGGGATTATCACAAAGCTTTTGGAACAGCTAACATTCCAGAAGAAAGACAGTGGGTCTTCGAGGGATGTACGCAAGCTAAGATTGGATGCGTTGATTGCAAGAAATTGCTACTTAAGCACATGATAGAAAAATTGAGTCCGGTTTGGGAAAGGTATAATTCAATACATGAGCGAGATGTACAAGAAATGATACATCGAGGTAACGAAAAGGCAAGACAAATAGCCCAAAAGACTATGGAGGAAGTTAAAGACGCAGTGAAGATAATGTTTTAAGCGAATTTTACAAGTAAGAAAGGAGATAATAAAATGATTGCAACATCCACTGTGTTGAAATTACTTGTGTCAATCTCTGCACTTTTGGTAGCTTATGTTGTTCATAAGGTAATAATGAAATCTGTTGATAAATTTATGTCTACACTTGGTAAGGAGCTAAAAGCTCCAAAAACATTATCACTTTTACTTGCTTTTTTGATATATGGTTTTGCTGTAGCTGGTATACTTGCGGTTTGGGATGTGAACTTGACCCCCTATCTTACGGGTCTTGGTATATCTGGTGTTGTACTTGGTCTTGCGTTCCAAGAACCATTAACTAATTTTCTTTCCGGCCTCATGGTACTTGTGACAAGAAAAGTTTTTGAAGGAGAGGTAGTAGACATAGAAGGTCAGACAGGTGTGGTTGACGTTATTAAGATGAACCATACTCATATTTTGACTTTTGATGGTAAACTCGTACTTATTCCCAACAGAAAAGTGTGGTCTGGGACAATTACAAAATTTTGGCCGGGCAAATATAGACGTGTTGATGTAAGTATTGCAGTTGATTATTCATCTGATATGAGCTTTGTAATTGATTTACTAAGAAAAGTACTTGAGGAGGAGCCACTGGTTGTAAAAGATAGCAGTTTAACTAATATAGTACTTTTCAATTCATTTGACAACAACGGTGTTACACTCTCTGTAAAATTTTGGGTTGAAAAGGATACTTATTTTGATGCTATAAACGCTGTAGCTTTAAGAATAAAGAAAACATTTGATGCATACGGCGTGAGAATACCTAATAACGTTGTCGAAGTTAAGATAAATAGTTCGGAGGGAAAAATCTGATGAGAAAGGTAGAAAATGTACGAAATATTTGTATAATAGCTCACATAGATCATGGAAAGACAACGCTTACAGATAGAATACTCGAGATGACAAACGCCATAGACAGAAGAAAAATGCGTGAGCAGTACCTTGATAGCATGGACATAGAACGTGAACGAGGAATTACTATAAAGTCTCACCCTCTTAGGGTATTTTATAGAGCAGATGATGGTACTGAATACGAAATAAACATAGTTGACACACCAGGCCATGTGGATTTTTCTTACGAAGTAGACAGAAGTATGGCAGCGGTAGAAGGTGCAATATTATTAGTTGATGCTACGCAAGGTGTGCAAGCGCAAACTGTTGCCAACACCTACAAAGCATTAGAGCACAATCTTGAAATAATACCAGCTATCAATAAGATAGACGTTCCTACGGCCAACATTGAAGAGACAATAGCAGAGATAGAGGACTTAATAGGCATTCCGAGCGAAGAAATATATCGTATAAGTGCCAAAGAAGGTATAGGGGTAAAAGAACTGATAGAAGCAGTAATTAAACTTGTTCCTGCTCCTGTCACAAGGGATGATGGATATCTACGTGCGCTAATATTCGATGCAAAATACGATAAATATAGAGGTGTTGTAACGTACGTTCGGATTTTCGATGGTGAGATCAAACCAAAAGACAAGATAATAATGATGTCAAGTGGAGAGATTTATGAGATAGATGAAGTTGGTACATTTACACCCGATATGACACCTGTTGAAAGTCTTAAGGCTGGGGACATAGGTTACATAATTGCTGGTCTCAAAGATGTCTCGAAGGCAAAAATAGGTGATACGATAACAAAACCGGAAAACCCTGCACCGGATCCTTTACCAGGTTATAAAGAAGTCAAACCGATGGTATACGCAGGCATGTATCCAGGATTACCTGAGTATTATGAAGAATTGAGAAAAGCTCTGGATAAATACAAACTTAACGATGCTGCACTTGTTTACAAGCCAGATCATTCACCTGCATTAGGTTTTGGTTTCAGATGTGGATTTCTTGGGTTGCTTCACATGGACGTAGTTAGGGAAAGACTCGAAAGGGAGTTCGAGATAGCTGTTATCTTAACTGCACCGAATGTGGAATACAAGATAATTACCCACAGTGGGGAAGAAATAATGATAAATGATCCCGCCAAATTTCCTGAGGATGGAGAAGTTTATGAGATATACGAACCTTACGTTAAGCTGTCTATCATAACTCCTCCAGATTACATAGGGAAGCTGATGAACTTAGTACAAAACGAAAAACGCGGAACACTTGTTTCGACAGAAAACGCAGGTCATGAACGCGTCGTAATGCATTTTGAAGTACCACTTGCTGAGATTATATTTGATTTCTTTGATAGGATGAAAGCTGTCAGTAGAGGATACGCATCTATGGACTATGAGTTCCTTGAATACAGAAAAAGTGACCTTGTAAAGATTACAATTTACGTCAATAAAGAACCAGTTGACGCACTTTCGTTTGTTGCACACAAAGATAAGGCGTACACGATAGCAAGAAAGTTGGTTGATAAACTGGCAGAACTCATACCACAGCATCAATTCGAGATTCCGATACAAGCAAAGGCGGGGGGTAGATTCATCGCACGTTCTACAGTGAAGGCATTACGGAAAGATGTTTTGGCAAAATGTTACGGTGGAGATGTAACGAGAAAGATGAAGTTATTGGAGAAACAAAAAGAAGGAAAGAAAAAACTCAGAGAAATTGGAAACGTGACAATTCCACAAGAGGCATTTCTCGCAATGCTCAGGATAGGTGAGGAGGAAGAATAAAATTCCAAGGGGGTGATTTTTTGGATTGGGAATTAGAAAAGTTGTTTAGTAATGATGAGCAAGCAATTGAGCATGCACAAAAGCATCTTAGACAATTAGAAAACTTAATACAAGAATTTGAAAGTACATTTGACGAGGAAAAGTTAATAAGATTGCTTAAAGACATTGAGGAAAATGCTGATGAATTTTCAAAAACAAATCAGTATGCTTGGATGAAATACTCTGTAAAAACCAACGAGTTGGAAAGTCAAAAATTGCTTGGGATAGTTTACGATTTATCAACTAAGATAGATGAAATCTTAGTAAGGATGGAACTTCATCTTTCCCAACTCAACGATGAAAAAATAATTTCTTTCAAGAACAAGGCAGAAAATTATAAGCATCTTTTAGATATTATAGAAAGAAAAAAGCCACATATACTTCACAAAGAGGCGGAAAAAGTATTGGCTTTGATGTCTGGTTCAAGACGTGGTGCCATTTCTAAAATACACAGCAGACTCGAAAGTTCTTATGTATTCGAATTGGAAATCGAAGGTGAGAGAAAGAGATTAACAACAGAAGAAGTAAAATCATTGCGTCGCCACCCGGATTCCAAGTTGAGAAAACATGCGATGAAGATGTTGTTAAACCGTTTTGCAAACGATTCAATAGTACTAACGGAAATTTATAATCTCATAGTAAAAGATTACGATACAGAGAGCAAATTGAGAAAATTTGAAAGACCTATCTGTATGATGAATATTGAGAACGAAGTTGAAGATGAAATAGTGGATAATCTGATAAATGTTACAAATGAAAATGTACATATAGTCAGAAATTACTACAAATGGAAAAGTGGTGTACTTGGTGAAGAACTGACACTCGCAGATCTCTATGCACCACTTAGTAACAATGTCAGGAAGTTTACATTTCAAGAGGCAAAAGATATCATTTTGAATGCATATTATTCGTTTGATGAATGCTTGGGGAAGATTGTGAAATCATTTTTTGACGAAAACAGAATTGATCTATATCCAAAAGAAGGTAAGGTATCAGGAGCTTATTGCATATACTCAACCACAAAGTTTCCTGCATACATTTTAACAAACTTCAACGGCGATATGTACGATATAATGACCCTTGCACACGAACTCGGGCACGGAGTGCATGGAACTCTTTCTAAGAAACAAACATTCTTTAACTACGATACACCACTTACATTATCAGAACTTGCGTCAGTTTTCGGAGAATTTTTAGTTTTTGAATATCTAAAAGAAACCATCGAGAATGAAGAAAAGATTCAACTTATGGCCTCGAAAATAGAAGACACCTTCGCTACAACGTTTAGGCAGAATATGTTTACTAATTTTGAGATCGAAGCGCACGACTTAATAAGCTCAACAGGCTTTGCTGATTGGAACGAATTGAACGAAATTTATCACAAAGTGCTCTTAGATACATTCGGTGATGTTGTAAACATACCAGAATGGTATAAAAATGAATGGGCTATGGTCTCGCATTTCTTTGAAACTCCCTTTTATGTCTATGCTTACAATTTTGCTCATTGTCTTGTTATATCACTTTATCAGAAATACCTTGAATCTGGAAAACTGTTCTCAAGAAGTTACAAGTCACTTCTTGAGTCTGGAGGGAGCCTATCACCAAAACAATTACTTGATAAAGTAGGCATCGACATATCAAAACCAAGTTTTTGGGAAGATTCGTTTAAGTTTATCAATTATCTTTCTGGTCAATTATACGCGCTAGAATAGAAAATTTATTGACAAAAATAGTAAGATTGATTAAAATATACCAAGACATAAAGGCGGAAATCATAAAATTTTAAAAACGATAATCACTAAATTTGAGAAGCAAAACAAAATCAACACAAATCTTTTGGGAGGTCGATTATAGTGGATAGAGAAGAACTCTTTAAGAAGGTAGCTGAAATTATATCGGAGAAACTAAACGTACCAATTGAAGATATTGATGAAGACAGCCATCTTATAGAGGATCTTGGAGCGGATTCACTTGATGCTTTTGATTTAGTCATGGTTTTTGAGGATGAATTTGGAATCAAGCTTGAAGACGAAGAAGTTGAAAAGCTCCTAACAGTAAAGGATATTTTAGATACTCTTATAGAAAAACTTAAAGAAGAATAAATTTTTCGATGGTTTTATAAAACAAAGCAGGCGTTAAGCCTGCTTTGTTTTGCAATGTAAGCATTGTTACTTTATGAAATTGTACACATACAGATTATCATTCTGAAACGACCTGTCGAAACTCAAAGTAGCACAAAAATCCTTGTTTATTTCCAAAGGTATGGAAACTACAGGTAACGAAACTTCCTCTGAAAATCTTCCAGATACAGTTTTTACTTCCATAGTAAAATAATTTGTCGAAAGTTTTTGAATATTTTCAAAAACTATATCCGAAATATTTACGTTTTTCGAGACTTTAAGAGCTTTCGGTAAGTGTGTTTCCCTTGGTCTTCCCCAATCGTATATTCTGTATGTTAAATCTGAGCTTTGCTGAACTTCTAAGACCGTACTGTTTGGACCAAGTGCGTGTACCGTACCAGCTGGTATATTAACAAAGGTGCCGCGTTTGACTTTTACATAGGTTAAAATTTGTCCCATGTTTTCGATATCATTATCTTCAATTATCTTAATCATTTTTTCGACATTTTCGCAAATAGCAAATTCTCCATCTGTAAGAAAATACCAAGCCTCACTTTTCCCCCACGGTTCACCTTCAACCGTTTTTGCAAAATAATCATCAGGATGAACTTGAACACTAAGCCACTGATTTGTGGAAACAAGTTTTATTAAAATGGGGAATCTTGGATATTTTGCATCATATAATCTTTTACCAAATTCATTCATAGTTCTGCCATCTTCAAGTTTACTTTCGAACAAAGGATGTCCTGAAAGAAGCCAAATTTCCCCTATCGGTTCCTTCAGTTTTAAATCAAATATCTTGTTTATCTCTTCATTTCCCCACACCATAGGTCTGAATTCTGGCAAAATTTTCAAGAAAGACATAAACCCCTCTCCTTTAGTAAGCTTATTCAGAGTAACCCCCAGCCACTATTTTTTCTCCATCAAATCGCAAAACAACTTTTTGGAGTAAGATTTCGGAATAATATCTGGTATTATGAATGAACACCTCAACTCCCGGATAAAGAGCCTTCCGTGCTATGATTTTTGAATCAAAAGTAATTCTTGAAATTTTATCTTCAAGTTCATGAAGTCGTGCGATATTTTTCTCAAGTTGTTCTCGCAGATTTATCAAAGTTTTAGTAACTTTAGAGAACTGCTCTTCTTTGCCTTCTGGAATATTTATACCTTTTTCCTTGAGTTCTTTGTACTGTTTTACGATAGCCAAAAGTTTTTGAATGCTTGCTTTATCTATCTCTATTTGCGCTTTTAATAATTTAATTTCCTCTCTTATGTACGGATTTACACCAACTTCCAAGTACGTTTTAACACCCATGTCTGAGCCAATTTCGTCACATTCAATGCAACTTGAAGCAATGTATTCCCCGCCTATTATGGAAGAATTCCTACCCCTTCCAATTATTGAATTTGTAACCCTTACTGTGCAGTTTAGCAGATCGTGTTCGAAAAAAAGATTTTCTGCTTCTATGGTTATAGATTCTGCGTACTTAACGTACACAGCCTTTTTTGCCTTTATAAGTCCTTTATCTTTTCCCTTAGCACCAGAAATTCTGACATTCCCTTCAAGAGAAATAACTGTCGCAGCTTCTGCTACGCCGTTTATGTCTATATCACCCTTTGCCCTTACTACAAACCCTGGTTTGACATCACCTTTTATTAAAACTATACCCGGAAAGTCTATGTTTCCGGTTGTGTAATCAACATTGTTTTCTACTTCTAAATACTCACTAACTTCTACATAATTTTTTTCAGGATCAACTTTGAGAATACCTTCGGAAGTTGCTAGAATGTGCATTCCATCTTCACTCAGTGTGACGTTTTTTCCAAGGTTTACTTTAGCTTCACTGCCCTTTCTTGCCGGAACTACTTCGCCATATACATTTTTTCCAGGGATACCTTCCGTTGGTGGATATATAGTTGCGATTTTTTGTCCTCTTTTCACTATTATTCTTTTCTGAACGGGAAATTCTCTAAAATCAACGCGATTATCTTTTAAAAATGTGCTCGGCCCTTTTGTCGCTGTGACCTCAAAAACAACTCTACCGTCTTCACCGTCTTTTGGCGGATCGCCACGTGCGAACAAAACAGGAACATCCTGAACAGGATCTTTACAAAAAGTCCTCAGTGCATCGTAATCGATGTTATGAACGATTTTTGCTCCTCTAATATACTCCATTAATTTTTCTAAGGTTACTTGTTCTCCTGGGAGCAGATTGGAAATCTTTATGTATGCTTCCATTTTGTCTTGTGATACACTAACAGTTGCATCCATTGTTATCCTCCTTGACGTACATAACTCAAACAACTTATCTAATTTCCTTTACCGTGTTATCTGGGTTTAGTATAACAATTTTCGCACCTTTGTATTCATCCGGTGTGTAGATTCCAAAAGCCATGATGATTATTCTATCTCCTTTTTCCACAAGCCTTGCAGCAGCTCCATTGAGAGAAATTTTTCTGCTACCACGTGGTTCTGGAATAACATAAGTCACTAACCTATTTCCATTGTTGACATCTGAAACTAAGACCATTTCATTTATCTTTATGCCACTCAATTCCAATAATTCTTCGTCTATACCTATACTTCCTTCATACTCTAATTCTTTTTCTGTTACAGTTGCCATATGAATTTTGGCTTTTAACATTACTTCCATCATTCTTTAACTCCTCCTATCCAGCTACTTAGTATTTTTTGGAAGTTCAACAACAAATTTGTTACCATCTTCTGTTGCTTCATGGTATATCCTCCCCTTATGTTCATCTTCTACTATTTTCTTACAAATAGCAAGTCCAAGTCCGGTACCGTGCACTTTTGTTGTGAAAAACGGAGTAAACAACTTCTCTGAGGTGGTTTTGTCGATTGGTTTACCTTCGTTCCAGATAGAAACTAATATTTTTTCAATTCCTATGCGAGTCTCTACTAATATTTTACCACCGTTTGGTGTTGCTTCAATTGCATTCTGAAGAATGTTTATTATTACCTGTTTTATACGCGAATACTCAGCATGCACATTAACTTCTTCCGAGTCAAACACAAAAGAAAAGAGTATCTTTTTTTCTTTAATCTTCTCTTCCAAAAGCAAATAAACATCGCTTATTAACTTGTTAATATTGAAATCAGTAAACTCAAGGGTTCTTGGCTCTCTGCTAAAATCAAGTATTTCGTTAACGATGTTCTCTAATCTCAATATTTCGTCTTTCAATATGTTCACATATTTTTCACGCGCTTCTGGGATATCGATATTTCTTTCAAGCCTTTTTATAAACCCACCAAGCACTGAGATAGGGTTCCTCAGCTCGTGTGCAACACGTGCCGCCATTTCACCAAGTGCGGCAAGTTTTTCTTGCTTTTTACGTTCCTTTTCAAGATTAACCCGATCAGTTACGTCATCAAGAGTAATAATAACACCTCTTAAAATTATTTTCTCTGCGTCCCAGAAAGGAGTAATTCTTATATCGTAATATTTCTCGATTCCCATGACCTGTATCAAGTAGTTATTTAAGGTTATTTCTTCTTTAATTTTCATACTTTGATAGGCCATCTCTTGTATATCATCAAACTCTGTACCCAACGTTCTTAATTCAACTCCTGTCATCTGTTCTTTTGGTCTTCCAAAATATATTTCTGCTTTCCTATTCCATTCTGTGATTTTGCCTTCCTTATCAATAACAATAATGGCAGAGGACATGTTTTGGAGTATTGATTCGGAAAATTCCCTTAAATACTCTGTTAAGCTCTTTTGACGTTCAAGGGAAAGTGTCTTATTTTTTAGTTCCTCATAATTTATAGCTGTTTCTATCGCAAGACTTGCACTGTCAGAAAGTATTTTAAGAATTTCAACGTCGGTGTCTTTGATTGCTTTCTTAGTGTAATAATTATCGACGATAATAACCCCAAATATTCCTTCTCTGCCAACCAATGGTATAACGGCAAATTCTTTTGTTCCGAGTAAATTCACTAAGTCAATAGCATCCAATCCCATTGTGTCGATTATTTTTTCATTAGATATAAAGATTCTCTTTCTTAAGATGCACCTTTCAAGTATAGGATGACCCTTGTATGGAAATACCTTTCCTTCTATCATTTCAGTGAGTTTATTTTTGATTTCAAGAACCATGGCTTCTTCTCTGAGATATTGAACAACATCGGCATACCTCATAGCTCTCTGGTTTGCCTTTCTCCAATCATCTTCCACATTTTCACTTTCAGGACCAAGCCATACCTTACCTACTAATATATCTTTCCTTTCATCGTAAGAAAGTAACAGAGCACGATTGTAGCCAAGTAGTCTCCCAGATGTTATACCGAGCAAAAGTGTCCTGTACACGTTCTTAACACTGTACATCGTTCTTATCGCCTGGCTGATATAATGAACGGCATTCATTTTTCTTAATTGTTCTCTCTGATCTTCTATCAGCGACTCATAACTTACTTGAAGTTGCCGAAGTTTTTCCACTTCTTCCCTAAGCTTACGTTCAAACTCGATTCTACCCTTGGCTAAGTAAAGTCTATTGACAGAGTCGCGAACTATATCCAGATCCATTGAATCAAAAGATTTTGAAGTCGAATAAGTATATGGCTCCTTCTTGTTAGCAAAAATGAACCATCCTAAGTCAGAGCGAACTATGAGTGCGGAAAGCACTTTATTAACTTTCAATAACAATTCTAAACCTGTAGGTTTATACAAAATCTTATCTGAACCTTTGAAGTATCGAAAAACATCCTTTTCTATATCACTTTGGTCTAATTCAAACTCGTTTAGTTCATCAGTTAAAGAATTATAGTGCGTAACAATAAATTTCTCTTCGTTTCTTTTCAAAATGTAGGAAACTTCGGCATCTATTATTCGTGACATTACTTTAAGAAAATCAGAGGTTAGTTCCGTTACTGTTTCACTGCTTTCAAATATATTCGTTAACATCCACAACGATCTGTATTTCTCAAGATATTTTTTTGTTTTTTCATAGCTTGGTACAAACCCAAGTGCAAAACCCAGAAAATCTGAAAGTTCGTTAAAGTTTGCCATCTTCTGCGGTACGCTATCTGTGAGTATCAGGCCAGTAACTTTACTCGAATGTCCATTTCTTAATCTATAAACGTATGCTTCATATTTTTCGTCCAAAACTATTTTTGAAAACGACTCATGTTCGTTGATAAATTCGTATGGAATCTTTGAATACGCAGGTAAGAAGTTTGTTATCAAAACTCTAAAAAGCGTTTTCCCTTCTTCATAAATGGCAATTGATAATTTATCCACACCAACTAGTTGTGATATCTCATCAGCGATCTTTGTAACTTCTCCGCAATTTTTATCTATTTCAAATATTTTTATCAGTACATCACAAATCTTCTTACTTATCATTACTTCACCACCTTATTAACATATTGTGTTAATCTAACGGTCCCAATGATTTCAATTCTCTAAGTTTTGTTAGTTCCATAATCTTTTTGACCCTTAAACCAGCTGGATCTGTTCTTTCTATACCTCTCTCCAAATCCATCAAGACACTATCCACTTCTTCGTAGGTTATACCAAAAGCATCTTCATCTGTAATACCTGGAATCAGATCAGGTGTAGGCTTTTTACTCAGTATTCTTTCTGGAACGTTTAAATACTTACCAAGTTCAAAGACTTGTGTTTTGTAAAGATGCTTGATAGGTTCTATATCTGTTGAATCATCTCCCCATTTTACGTAAAGTCCAAGCAATAATTCTGTTTTGTTAGTTGTACCAACAACGCAATAACCGCATTTTTCAGCTTCCATGTAAAGTTTACACATTCTCATACGATGCTTTGATCTATAATAAGCAATCCCTTTTAAAAACTCTTCATCTCCCTCATTTTTGAGATCGAGTATGTATGGATCATCGTATTTTTGCCATCTATTTCTTGAATATTGTATTTTAACACTCTCGGGTATAAGTATAGCAGGTGGAAATAATGAATAAACTCCCAAGCCTCTTAGTGCAGCTGATAAGTTATGTAGTTCATAATTGACACCAAATGTTTTACAAACTAACTTTGCATCCTCAACTGATTTCTTTGAGCTATCACGTTCTGGCAATATGAGCGCCTTGATTTTTTCTCTGCCAACTGCTTGGACAAGAAGTGCTAAAACCACAGCGGAGTCTATACCTCCACTAACACCTATTACCGCACCCTTGAAGTTGTAAGTCCGAATAACTGAATTTATGAATTCTATTATCCTATCACATTCTCTTCTTACATCAAAACTCATAAATTTCACCTCCCGCTTCTTATAAACTTTCTTTAAATATTTTACCACATTTATGTGGTAAAATATTTATAAACCAAATAGAGCAAAACAAATCGAAAGAAGGTGGGCATCGAATGAAAAGCAAAAAAGTTTATTCTTACACAATTTTTCTAAGTTTTCTAACTTCATATATTGTAGTTCACCGACTTTTCCAACAACTCACATTTCGATTTTTCCCAGAGATATTACTGATTGCTTTCTCGTTCTTCCTTGGAATGGAGTTGAAATTAGTAGAGCTTTTGATAACTTCCGCTCTTTCAGTTGCTTTTTCTTTTGTTTTGCTTCAAGTATTATCTTTCATCTTTTTTGGTCATTTTGGTACCTTCGATATTTTACTCACTGCTATAGCAAAGGGAAGCGTACTTTTTGGAATTTCCAGTATGTTGATTACAATTGCAGTTGGCAGTGTTTCAAACCTTGTTTTTTACAAGAAAAAAGGGAGCTAACCGCTCCCTTCTCTACTTATTTTAAAAAATCTTTTGATATAAACTCCCATATTTTCCTTAAATTTTCAACAAGTTCCTCGTAAGTCCCATTGTTTTTTATTACTATTCCCTCTTCAAGTATGTCTTCTTGCAAGTTCAAGATTTTGTCAACCAACTCAGGAGTGTATCTGCCCTTTAATCTTTCTTTGATTACTTGCTTATCTGCAACAACTGTTATTACAAGGTCGCAAAGATTTATATTCAACCTCCTTTTTATGGCTGCTTCGATGACAATATGTTTTCCGACGTTTTTTTGTAGTTCCTTGTCTAACAATTCTTTTAACGTGGGATGAACTAAGCTTTCAAGTTTTCTGAGCTTCTCGGAATTAGAAAATACTATTTTCCCAACTTCTTTTCTATCTGATGTACCAAATTCATTTCTAATCAGATCAGCATTCAGTTCGAAAGCTTTATGACCAAGTTTATCGACGTCTATATACACAAATCCTAAGTTTTTAAAAAACAACGAAACAGTACTTTTTCCTGTTCCTATCTTACCAGTGACGCATATTATCATACATTTAAACTAATTTCTCTCCTAAGTCTTTATCTTCAAGTTTTTCATATTCAGCTTTGGTTAAAAGCATAAGGCTTAATTCTCCATCTATTGTTCCATAAAGCTCCTTCACCTTTTCGTTTACATTGATCTCATCTTTCACGATAACAATGAATTCTTCATCCTTCATGAAAATTGCCACTGGATCAAATATTCTCTTCAATGCATCTATGTATTCTTTCATCATTCTATCTCAATCCTTTTGTTAGCATTTTTTGAATAATTGAACTCCTCGAAACCACTTCTTCCCATAAGGGCATACGTTATCTTCTTACCAAGCTCAACACCAGGTTGATCGTAAGGATTTACATTCAGTAAATCTCCTGTAATAGCAGTGGCTATTTCATAATACATGAAGAACTGACCAATATGGTACTCATCGATCTGTGGGAATGTAACGGTAATGGAAGGTCTTCCATGCTTTGCCAAAGCCAATTGTGTTCCAAGTTGCTCGCTGTTTAATAAAGTGGATAACCTTTTGCCACCAAGATAAACTAACTCCGGTTCATTTTCGTGCAGTTTCGGTATAGTTATCTCTCGTTCAAATTTTTCAGTTTTAAGGAACGTTATAATCTTGTCATCTGGTCCTTCATTGTAGAGTTGTACTTGAGAGTGTTGATCAACTGCTCCCAATGCTTTAATTGGTGTTTGCCCTACGTTCACTCTATTTCCATCATTATCGTACATCTTTCCTAGACTCTCTGCCCAGAGTTGTCGATACCAATCTGCAAGGTGATAAAGCTTATTTGAATAGGCCATCATAACAGATATGTTTCTACCCTTTTTGTAATGCAGATAGTGTATGACTGCAAGCAGTGCTGCTGGGTTCTGCCAAAAAGGAGTTTTAACTGTCTTTTCATAAGCGTCCCTTGCTCCAATAATCATTTCTTCAATATCAACACCCGCAGCCTTTGCAGAAAGCAAACCTACAGGAGTCAAAACACTGAATCTTCCACCAACATCTGGTGGGATATCAAGCATTCTAATTCCTTCACTTCTACCAATTCTTCGGAGTACTCCTTTTTCCGGGTCAGTTGTAAAAACAATATGTTCTTTTGGATCAAGTCCACTAGCTTCAAGTATACCCCGTATTATCAGGTAATTTGCCATTGGTTCGGCTGTTGTTCCGGACTTTGAAATTATGTTAAACAGCGTCATTTTTAAATTAATACTATCAAGTACGGAAGCTATATAGTCTGGATCGACATTATCTACCACAAAAACCCTCAAATACCCATTTCTTTCTTCAGAATTCATTGAATTCCAATTAAAAGGTCTAAGTGCATTTTGAATAGCTATATTTCCAAGTGCTGAGCCACCGATGCCAAGGACAACAATATTATCAAATGTAAACAAGAAATCACTGAGTTCATTAACCGAGTCTATCCACTTTCTTGTCAAAACTGCGTTCACAAAACCAGGTTTATTTTCATCAAATCTGCGTAAAAAATCAGACACCTTTTGCTCACACGCACCAATTTCTGATTCGGTTAGTCCACCTAAGACGTTTTCCGAGATTGTGTAGGTAAAGTCAAACTTTAACATAGGAAACACCTCCAAATCAACAAAAAGCAACCGGAAACGTATTACTAATATTTTATTGGGGCAACAATGGGTAAATCTTTCAACAACTCCCGCGGGTTGAGATATGTTAATTCAATTAGAAATGCAGAGGCAACGACAACACCACCAACTTTCTCAACGAGTCTTTTAAGAGCCATAGCAGTGCCACCAGTAGCAAGTACATCATCGATAATTACAACCTTTTGTCCTTTTTCTACAGCATCTATGTGCATGTGCAACTCTGCCTTGCCGTACTCTAATTCATACATGTCACTAACAGTTTTATAGGGAAGTTTTCCAGGTTTTCTAACAGGAACGAGTCCTTTGCCCAACTTATAAGACAAAGGTGCGGCAATCATGAAACCTCTTGCTTCTGGACAAACTATTAAGTCAAAATCGAATTTCTCAAGTTCACTTGCTATGGTATCTATAGCATATCTGAAAGCTTCTGGACTTCTTACTAATGGAGTAATATCACGAAATATAATACCTTTTTGTGGAAAATCAGGTATATCTCTTATAAAAGCTCTTAGGTCCACCTTTTACACCTCCAAATTTACTACTATTATACTACTATTATTAACAGTATGTATTTTACCACAAAAGTTTGTAAATTGAAAGTAGTAGACCTGAAAAAATCCCGCTGTAGACAGGTGCTTCCAACCAAGAGAAAATTACTTTTTTGAGAACTTTCTTATTAGTTATTTTAGTACCATTGGCAACTCCAATGCCAAGTATACCACCTATAATAGCATGCGCTGCTGATACAGGTAAACCAAATAACGAAAAAAACCATATCGTAAAAGCCGAAGAAGAAACAGCTACCATTGCAGAAAAATCATCCATGTGAATCAGCTCACGCCCTACAGTGTAAATGGTTCTTTTACCAAACAAAACAATACCCAAAGAAAGTGAAATACCACTCAAAACAAGTAAAAGCAAAACACTGAATCCTTTGTGGTAAAATACGCCCATTATTTTTCCAGCATTATTTGCTCCTAAGGAAAAAGAACCATAAATAGTGAACAACCATAAGGAAAACCTTAGAAAAATAGTTCTAAATCTAATATTCTTGATCTTCTTGAAAATTAAAGAAAAAGTTTTAAAAAGGATAAAACCAAATACATAAGAGACAACGGGGGTTAAAAACCAACCTAAGATAACAGCCAAAAGTACCTTGGGCTCTATCTGTCGATTAAGTATTCCAACACCTACGTTTGCACCTACAATAGCTTGTGTTATAGAAACTGGTAATTTTTGCATAAGGAAAAACATACTAACAATCGATGCAGCTAAATTGATCACAATTATTTCTGGAATCCTTAGTTGCGACAGACTTGATGCAACTTTTAGTCCTGGCAGGCCACCAAGCAAAGAACCCAAGACAACCATTATAGAGCAAGTTACTACCGCCTTTTTGAATTTAAAAATTCCATTGGCTACAGTTGGACCCAGAATATTACCCGCATCAGTTGCTCCCATTATAATTCCAAGTACTATAGAGGGCAAAAAAATTAATAAGCTATATACCACTATAAAAAACTCACCTCTAACAGCTTTTTTTACATTGAGGTTTTGAAATTATATTATACAACAAAATCTTATACTTTGGCAAACGAAAAATAAAAGAGAGGACCTTTTGTCCTCTCTTGCACTAAAAACTTTTACAAATTGGAGCAGGCGGTGGGACTCGAACCCACACCCTCCTCCTTACCAAGGAGGCGCTCCACCGCTTGAAGCTACGCCTGCACCAAACTTAACAGTTCATATTTTACAAAAAAATGGAAGAACTGTCAAGAATCTTATTCTTCGTCTTCTTCGTCTTCCTCTTCTACGTCAACGAAGAAATCCTCATCTCCCATCATGTCTTCCCATATTCTAACAACTTCATTGAACTCTTCCTCGTCTTGTATAGAATCAAGGAAAACATTTCCATCTTGGTCTTCCGATTTTAGAAACAAGAACGTGTCACCAAATTCAGAAATTTCCTCGTTTTCCACGAATATCTCTTCACATACCCAATAAACCTTTCCTTTGTTTTCAACTTCGCCAAGTAGAACAAAATGATGCTCATTACCCTCTTCATCCATAAGTGTGAATGCATCGATGTGTTCGTGATCGTGATGGTGATGTCCATGTTCATGTTCATGTTCAAACATAATATCTCTCCTTCCTACACAAAATATACGTATATATAATACCACAAAATGCCAAGAGTTGTTTAAGAAACGGTTAACATTGAATTGTAAATATGTTTATTTCTATATCTTATGAGAATTTTTCTATAGGTTATGTTATAATATAAAAATGTACATTGAAATCAAGACATCAAAGGAGGGGTTTGAGGATGCTCAGAAAGTTTTCGGTAGCGTTTTTTGTGTTATTACTTTTTGCAACTTCATTTTCTGCAACAGTTGAAGAGCTAAACAAACTATTTTACGAAGCTCGAAGAGATTACGATGTTGAAAAGATTTTAAAGGTTATTAAAGAAATTGAAAGTACTCCTGACTATACAAAGAACAGTAGATTACTAACTATTCTTGCAGATTGTTATCTTGAATATGCTACATGGGGGGTAGCGGATAAAGATAAGGAAAAGACTCTCGAAAAAGCCAGATCAAATGCAGAAGCAGCAGTAAAGTTAGACTCAAAAAATGGGAGGGCCTATTATATAGCTGGAGCTGCTATCGGAAGATTAGCTCAGTATAAAGGAATAATTCAGAGTTTGTTTATGCTTGGTGATTTTGATAGGAACATTGACACGGCATTAAAATTGTTGGACGAGAACGATGATGAAGGTAGGTTGTATAAAACGTTTGCATATATTGCTTCGGGTATGAGGTACAGAGACGTTCCGTGGCCACTGTACAATTACAAAAAGTCTGAAGAACTACTCACATCGGCATCAAAATTGACGCCAAATTATCCAAACATTTACTTGGAAATGGGGTTTCTTTATCTGAAAACAAACGATAAAGTAAAGGCCAGGGAAATGTTCCAGAAAGTCATCGACTCAAAACCACATCCATTGCTCTTAAAAACCCATGAAGGGGCTGTAAAGACTGCAAAAGATGAATTATCAAAACTAAAATGAGTGTTGTTTGCATAGGAAAAGTAAACATCGATATATTTTACGAAGTTGAAAATCTCGAATTAAACCAGAACCATATCAGTAACGAAATTGAAATGAACGTTGGTGGTAAGGCCACCAACGTTTCTGTTGCATTAAGTAAACTAGGTATAAAGTCTTACTTGATTGGAAAAATTGGAGAAGATGAATTCGGAAAGATCGCATTAGAGAAATTAAAGAAATTTGGTGTTATACCACTTTTGAGCAGGTCAAAAAACACGGGAATAACCTTCATTGTTGTTGATAGAAAAGGAAATAGCACAATGTTCAATTACCTTGGTGCTAATAAAGAACTTAACATCAAAGATGTTTTACACTTTAAAGAAATTATATCCAGCTCAGATATTGTATTTTTTCAAACAGGCGTGAATTCGCAAATTTTACAACACATCAAAGAGATTAACCAAAACATATTTGTTGAATTGACAGAACCAATGGAGCCATCATTATTAGAAGGCATAAAGTACATATCCTTAAACCAGCATGAACTAACAAAAGTAACTGATGAAATTGACTTAGAAAAAGCTCTATATAAACTATATTCTTATGGTATTAAAGAAATTTTTCTAAAGCTTGGACAGAAAGGTAGTATGTACTATTCAAAAAGCGAAACGATATTTATTGAATCTTTGAAGATAGACGCTGTTGATACAACCGGAGCGGGAGATGCTTTTACTGCTGGTATAATTTACTCATTGCTGAACAATTTCGATAAACAAAAAACTCTTAAATTTGCCAACGCCTGCGGGGCTTTGACATGTCTAAAAAAAGGAACAACTGAAGCATTCCCTTTACTTGAAGATGTTTTTCGCCTCCTCAATCGATCTTGATCTTGATTTTATCAAACCCACTTTTTCTCTCTCGATATTGTTTTGATAAGCATGGAATACGATAAAATCTCGATAATCACTTTAACGATACCGAAGATGTATCCATGGCCTTTTATTAAATTCAATTAACAAAGTGATAATTACTCTTAACTATGTTACAACAATTGTAATTATATAATTAACAACGACTATTGTTTTATAAACGAATTTATAATGAAATATAATACCTTTTCGTTTTTTTACAACATTTTACAACATTCAAAAAACACGTATAATTTCTATTGAGCTTACAAATCAATAGAATCGAAAAAGTGGAGATCAAATTAGGCAATGATCATAATGATTATAATTGGCCAAGTGAAAACGGGGGTGAGGTTATGTCGATGTGGAAAGAACTTGAGGATTGGTTAAGTGAAGAAAGAACTATCCAAGAGTTGAAAGCGAAAGCGAAAGATCTTGGATTAACTGTTAAAAAGCAAATGAGTAAAAGTGATGTGAAAAAACTGATTGAACGGTTTCTTGAAAGGGCCAAACTTGCAACTACTGGTGAACAAGCAAGTTACAAACCTTCTTCACAGATATCTCCACCCGCTGAATTTTTACAAACAGTTGCCTCTGAAAAGGAAGATATATCCCTCCCAGATACCTATTTAAAGGATAAACTTGTCGCTATGCCCGTAAATCCTCACTGGATTCATTTTTACTGGGATTTCTCT
Organism: Fervidobacterium sp.; assembly: GCA_026419195.1. Lineage (NCBI taxonomy): Bacteria > Thermotogati > Thermotogota > Thermotogae > Thermotogales > Fervidobacteriaceae > Fervidobacterium > Fervidobacterium sp. The sequence goes on along the minus strand of JANZZV010000003.1, from coordinate 8,082 downwards.
GAGGAAAACAAAGCGTTTTTAAAATCAGGCGAGGTTGCAAAAGTAGTTCTCAGGATTTACGACGTCACTTACATTGAATTCGATGGTACTAATGCTCATAGAACGTTTGAAATTTCACTTGATCCAATTAACATTAAGAATTACTATCTAAATGTTCCTGTCCCGGGTGCTCATTACCTTGGTGAAATTGGCTATTATGATATCAAAGGTAGTTACAAAGTTCTTTTAAGATCAAATCTTTGCAAAATACCAGTGAATTCTCCAAGTCAATCAACAAGAGAAAGATGGATGGATCTCAGAAAGCGCAGAAGAATTGTCATGCCATCAGGTGGTATGTTGACACCTATAGTGGAACGAATACCAGGTTCGGTCCAGGGAATGGAACATCTTTTTTGGGTTTCAAGTGCCGGGAGCATCAGTGTTATACGCCTTAGTGGGAAGGGGATATAAATATGCCACGCGGACAAATAATGTTTGTACTTCACGCACATCTCCCCTACGTGCATCATCCAGAATATCCGTTTTTCTTGGAAGAGCATTGGTTGTTTGAGGCAATGACAGAAACATACATTCCACTATTAAGAATGTTTAGAACCCTTGAAAGAGAGAAAATATCTGTTAAACTGACGATGTCCATAACACCTCCTTTGATGGAAATGCTCGCAAATCCGGATCTGCAAGTTAAGTATGAGAAGCATCTTGAAAAATTGCTGGAACTTTCAAGAAAAGAAGTTAACAGAACACAAATTGAACATCCGCTGAAACATAAAATGGCAAAGTATTACCAAAACTTTTTTGAAGAAACGTTGCATCTTTTCAGGGATGTCTATCAAAGAAATTTGTTGAATGGTTTTAAAGAATTCTTCTCAAAAGGATATTTAGATATAATAACGTGTAATGCTACACATGGTTATTTACCATTTATGGAGCAATACCCACAAGCGATCAGAGCTCAACTTGAGCAGGCGGTAAAAACGTATGAAAGACACATCGGAGTCAAGCCCAGAGGAATATGGCTTGCTGAGTGTGCTTACTTTCCAGGACTTGATAAATACTTATCAGAATACGGATTGGAATATTTCTTTGTAGATTCTCACGGACTCTGGTATGCAGATGAACGACCAAGATACGGGGTTTACAGACCTGTTATTACACCTAATAATGTCTTTGTCTTTGCACGAGATCCGGAAAGCTCAGAACAAGTTTGGAGTGCACAAATAGGTTATCCTGGTGACTCCAGGTACAGGGAATTTTACAGGGATATAGGTTTTGATAGAGAATATGACTACATAAAGCCATACATTGATCCAAGTGGTGTACGGATGAACACGGGCATAAAATATCATAAGATCACGTCAAAAGACACACCTCTTGATAAGAAAGATTTTTATGATATTGATGAAGCAAAATTCGTTGCTTACGAACATGCAAAAGATTTTCTAAGGAAAAAAGAATCCCAGGTTGAATATTTGATGAATCTTTTTGATGGTCTTGAACCAATAATTGTTGCGCCTTTTGATGCTGAGTTATTTGGTCATTGGTGGTTTGAAGGTCCTTTCTTCATAGAGTACTTTATGAGAGAGGTCATGAAAAGTCAGAAATTGAGACCTGTAAGAGCTTGCGATGTTGTGGACTGGATTGAAAAAGTCCAAATACTAACACCTGCGGCATCAAGTTGGGGTGCCAATGGATATAACGAAGTTTGGTTGAACGGTACAAATGACTGGATTTATCCTCATTTGCATGAACTTGTGGAAAAAATGACCGAGATGGCAAAAATACATTCTCAAGAAACTGATCCAATTAAAATACGTGTTTTAAATCAAATGGCGCGTGAATTACTCTTGGCTCAATCAAGCGACTGGGCATTCATCATGACGACTAGAACAAGTGTGGAATATGCTGTTAACAGAACCAAAACGCATGTTAAACGATTCTTAAACTTGTACGATATGCTCAAAAGTGGTAATATTAATGTAGGGGAGTTACAGAGATTAGAATACGTAGACGACATTTTTCCAGATGCAGATTATAAAATGTACCTAAAGATTTAATCTTCTTAATTTGCAACCATTTTCAATACTCCCCCGAGGTGCGTGAGCATCTCGGGGTGTTGTCTTGGATATTAGATATACTTGTGAAAGAGGTATCAAACAAAAAACTTTAATTTTTGAAAGGAGGTAACTACAGTGCCTGCAAACATTTTCGAAGTCAGATGGCATGGTCGGGCAGGTCAGGGTGCAAAGAGCGCTTCACAAATGCTTGCAGAAGCGGCACTCGACATGGGAAAATATGTGCAAGCTTTCCCAGAATATGGTGCAGAAAGAACTGGAGCTCCGATGAAAGCGTTCAACAGGATATCAGATGAACCTATACTACTCCATTCCTCGGTTGAAACTCCTCACCTTGTTGTTGTTATCGACGATACACTTTTGGGTAATCCGGACATACTTGCTGGTACAAACGAAGAAACTATTCTTATTGTAAACACAGTAAGAACACCAGAATGGGTAAGAAAAAAATCGGGTTTTAAAGGAAAGATCTGCGTTGTAAAGGCGACTGATATTGCTCTTGAAGAACTCGGTAGAGGTACGCCAAATACGGTTATGCTTGGTGCTATTGCGAAAGTAACAGGCATAATTGAACTTAAATATGTTGAAGATAAGATCAGCGACATGTTTTTGAAAAAATTTGGTGAACAAGTGGTTCAGAAAAATATAAGAGCCTTGCACAGAGGGTACGAAGAGGTGATATGCAATGGCTGAGCTCAAAGGATGGAGAGATTTACCAATCGGAGGTCTTATAATTGAACCAGGAAATGCCAAAGTGTACAAAACGGGTACATGGAGAGTAATGAGACCTATCTACCAAGCGGAAAATTGTATTCATTGTATGCAGTGCTGGCTGTACTGTCCAGATCAGGCTATCGTGGTTGAGATTGTTGACGGAAAGCCAAAAATGAGAGGATATAACTATTACTATTGCAAAGGTTGTGGACTTTGTGCAAATGTTTGTCCAAAAAGTATAGATCCAAAGACAAAACAGCCTGCTCCGGAAGAAAAGAGAGCAATAATAATGAAACCTGAAACTGACTTTGCTGAAGAATAAGGAGGTGTGAAAATGCCTTTAAAACAAGCTATTACGGGTGCAGAGGCAATAGCTTACGCGATGAAGCAAATAAATCCTGACGTTGTAGCAGCTTATCCAATCACTCCGCAAACACCTGTTGTGGAATATTTTGCAAAATACGTTGCTGATGGTGCTGTTGATACTGAAATGATTCCAGTGGAGAGCGAACACTCAGCGATGAGTGCCCTTGTTGGTGCAGCAGCAGCAGGGGCAAGGTCATTCACTGCAACTGCGGCTGTTGGTCTTGCATTAATGCACGAAGTTGTATACATAGCAGCTTCTTTAAGACTCCCGATAGTCATGGCAGTTGCAAATAGAGCGCTTTCAGGACCTATCAATATCCATTGTGATCATAGCGATGCCATGGCCGAACGAGACAGTGGTTGGATACAATTGTGGGCAGAAAATGTGCAGGAAGCTTACGATTTTACAGTGATGGCTTACAGAATAGCAGAACATCCAGATGTCAGATTGCCGGTAATGGTGAACTTTGATGGATTCATTATATCTCACAGTGTTGAAGTTGTTGAAACGCTTGATGATGAAGTAGTTAAAAAATTTGTTGGAAAACCTATAAAGATGTATTCATTACTTGATACTTCGAAACCAGTTACATACGGTCCACTTGACTTGTACGACTATTACTTCGAGCACAAAAGGCAACAAATTGAAGCGATGAAACACGTTCCAAGAGTTTTCAAACAAGTAGCAGAAGATTTTGCAAAAATCTCTGGTAGAAAATACGATCTTGTTGATGAATACATGGCAGACGATGCTGAATATATTATGATAGCCCTTGGTTCCACAGCTGGAACAATCAAACACACAATTAACGAACTGCGAAAAGAAGGCAGAAAAGTAGGACTTGTAAAGCCTTGGATGTTTAGGCCATTCCCGAAAGAAGAATATCAAAGAATATTAAATGGAAGAAAGGCTGTTATAGTTCTCGATAGATCAGTTTCATTTGGTTCAGAAGCACCACTTTACGAGACTATCAAGTCAGCACTTTACGAAGTAGCAGTTAGACCCCAACTTGGGAGCTATGTGTATGGTCTTGGTGGAAGAGATATAACACCGAAACATATCAGACAAGCATTCGAAGACGCCTTTAAAGGTTATTTGATTGCTGATGAAGAAAGATACCTTGGGCTTAGAGAATAAAAGGAGGTGTACTAAATGCCATTAAATGCTATAGAACTTGCAAAGCTATTTTATGACAAAAACCCTGGAATAACCCCGGGTCACAGAATGTGTCCTGGTTGTGGAGCACCGAATGTTGTAAAATTTGCACTGATGACTGCCATGGCAAATGGTTACGAACCTGTAGTTGCTCTTGCAACTGGGTGTCTTGAAGTATCCACAACAATATTCCCATATACAGCATGGAATGTACCATACATTCACAACGCTTTTGAAAACGTAGCAGCTACAATCAGTGGTGTGGAAACAGCATTTAGAGCAGCAAAGAAGAGAGGAGAAATTCCTGAAGATAAGAAACTTGCATTCTTTGCTTTTGCGGGAGATGGTGGAACGTACGACATTGGTTTACAATCACTTTCTGGTGCTGTAGAAAGAGGGCACAAATTTATATACATTGTCTACGACAACGAAGGTTACATGAATACTGGTAACCAAAGATCTGGCGCAACACCTCCTGGTTCAGATACAACAACAGCTCCGGTTGGAAAAAAACTCGCTGGGAAATTACAACTCAAAAAGAATATGGTTGAAATAATGGCCGCTCACGAAAATGTCTACGTTGCCACGGTTGCGCTTTCTGAGCCAATTGACTTCATGAAAAAAATAGAAAAAGCCCTTGAATTCGATGGGCCAGCATTTATTGCTGCGCATTCAGCATGTGTAAGATTTTGGAGAGTTTCCGATGATAAAGCTGTTGAAACAAGCAAGCTTGCAATCGAAACACTATACTGGCCTTTGTATGAAGTCGAAAGAGGTGTTTACAGAGTAACAAAGAAGATAACAAATCCACGACCAGTAGCTGATTACATTAAATCACAAGGAAGATTCAAACTATTCCTTTCGAGACCAGACGCACAAGAAATAATAGACGAACTTCAAGAATACGTTACAACAAGATATCAGCGACTTCTTGCACTTGAAGAAGCTACAAAAGACAAACCAATAAGAGTTAAAGGACAAGTGAAGAAAGATATACAAACTGATGAGCATGCAATGTAATGAATTCATTAGAAAAAAGTCCCATGGTATTGGCCATGGGACTTTTTCAGTTTTTTAACATGTCATCTTTTACAAATTACGCTGTCAATATCTGCTTTATAAAACTTAGCTGCTGCCAAACATCCAGCACTACAAATATTTCCCCTCAAAGCACACAATAAACAACTCTGCGGTATTAATTTGCTTCTGTATTCCTCCATTCTTCGCCAAATATCTATGAAACGTTCTTTATTAACATTTCCAACATAATATTCAGGATTATACCTAAAATGTCCACAAGGTACCACATTACCATCTACAAGAATTGATGCATGTGTTCTACCAGCAGTACATTCTTCCAATCCGAATATATTTTCCTCAATATATAACTCAACACTGTTTTCACGCTTCAAAAATATCTGAAGCCTATTTGCCACATGCTCAATCATATCTCGTGTAGGAAGTAACAATTCCTTATTTATCATTCCACGACCAACAGGAATAAATCTGTCAACATACAAACTTGTTCCTAAATCTTTTGCTAATAGAACCATGTCATCAATATAACTGTAATTTAACCTATTCACCACAAAAAGTACCGTAACATTAAATCCAGCTTCCAGAAAATTCTTAAGTCCCTTCATAGTGCTTTCGAAAGTTCCTTTTCCTCTAATTTTATCATGCACTTCGGAAACAGGTCCATCGAGTGAAACACCAACATGCAAATCAGGGACAATAGCTTTTATCTTGTTTACCAAATCCTTTGTTGCGAGAGAAGCATTTGTGTTCATAATCATACTCAAACCCTTAGATTTAGCATACGAAAATATCTTTAATAGATCATTTCTTAGCAAAGGTTCACCACCAACAACATCAAGTATCTCAACTTCAGCTTGAACAAGTTGATCTATTACCTCAAAAATTTCCTCTGTGGACAACTCAACTTTCGATTTCTTTCCAGCATTACAATAGCAATGCAAACAAGAATAATTACAAGCTGTAGTAATTTCAAACTCAATATTCCGAGGTCTCATAATGCAAATACCTCCTTATTATCTGCCTTTACATTATCGAAGCATAAATTATTCTAAAACTTTCTCACCAAACAACTTCTTAATTTAAAGCTTTTGTATCAAAGGGCCTTTTACATTTTCAGCAATTAATTAATAAGACATTATAAACTAACAATCAAAAATATCAACAAAAATTCTATGGAAACGTCCAAACTTATTCATCAATTGCTAGTTTTCTAAAGAATTTTAACAACTGTCTCATAAAAAACAATAAAAGTCCCTGAAATCAAGGACTTTTACACGAACAATAAAGTATTTTCTCTGTTCAGAATTTTGGTGGAGGCGGCGGGAATCGAACCCGCGTCCGAAAGTAAACCATCCCAGGCTTCTCCGAGCGCAGTCTGTGTTTTGATTTTCGCTATCTTAACGCCCACAGACAGGCTTTAAGACAGCTAGCCTCACTAACTAAGGTAGCTCAGAACGTGAGGCGCATTCTGACTACCTGGCTGACAGGGTCACGCCCACCTACGAAAGGTCAGCCAACTTTCGTAGCGGACGGCTGCTTTTATCTAATTAAGCAGCAAGAGGAACGTATTCGTTGGCACTTATCTTTTTCCTGCTGTTTTTTAACGAGGACAACAGGCAACCTCGACTCGCTTCCTGGGACAGCTTACCCCCGTCGAAACCGTTCGCCCCCTCAAATCATAAATTGCTATCCTTCGTGAATTTAGACACCTGATATTTTTCAATCGTTCGATTGAAACAAAAAGACGATGGACCATACCATCGTCTTATCGAATTTGGTGCCGAGGGCGGGATTTGAACCCGCACGGTCCCAATGACCGCATGGCCCTCAACCATGTGCGTCTGCCAATTCCGCCACCTCGGCATGCCAAAATAAATTTATCTTGCTACAACCATGAAATATTATACCATAAAAGCTCAAATCGTCAAGAATGATTTTATGCACTCACTGTCTAATACCGATTCACTCAATAAAAAAGGAGCGCTTGCACGCTCCTACATTTTGGAGCGGGTGACGGGTTTCGAACCCGCGACCCCTTGCTTGGCAAGCAAGTGCTCTACCGCTGAGCTACACCCGCTTTACAGAATTAGCTTTTCTTTGGTGCGAGAGGAGGGATTTGAACCCTCACGGGATTATCAGTCCCACTGGATTCTAAGTCCAGCGCGTCTGCCAATTCCGCCACTCTCGCACCTTTTTCTGGTGACCCGGGCGGGATTCGAACCCGCGACCCCCTGATTAAAAGTCAGGTGCTCTACCTGCTGAGCTACCAGGTCACCTACGACTCACATGCGCCGATAAGAATAATATCATAGACAACTCCCTGTGTCAAGTAGGTATTTGATATTTCACTTTCTTCGTAATATTCGATTATGCTTTGCAACTTTGAATACAACAAGTACTATCAATTGTTGCTTTTCAAAAAAATCTTATAAATTGTTTTTAAGACCTAAAAAGTACAATTTTTATCTAACTCTATCACCTCATATTCCCATTCCGATATGTTCCTCTTATTACTGTCTATATTCACTCCTATCAAATAGCATTTCTTACCTGCAAAACCTTCATAGTACCTTCTTTCTTTTATCTGCTCAAGTGCTTCTTTTGCACTTCTGTCTACCTTCAACTCTATTATGTACACCACCCCATTGTTCTCTATCACTATGTCTATTATTCCCCCCGCTACCTCTACTTCTATCTCATGATATATCCCACTACCCATCAGTATCCCACTTATTA
>JANZZV010000002.1 GCA_026419195.1 Fervidobacterium sp. | reverse complement strand
GCAAATAATACCCTTCAATTATCTTGGGGACGGAAAGATTTTAATTGGAAATACCAATAACAAAAGTATTTCTTCAAGTAAATGTTTAGATGAACTCAACAGTTTACTTCGAGAGGTTACTGTTAATGCACTTTTAAATAACAAAGAAAGCGGATTGTATCAATATTGTATCAATAAATGATAGCTCTATCACCGTGAGGTAACTTTGCAACAGTCGTTTAAGAATATAAAACTTATGAATTTGATCTTTAATATTGACTTTTTTGAGATTTTTGCTAAAATAATTTTTTGGAAATAATACACATATTCTTTCAAAAGAAGGTGGTTAATTTGG
>JANZZV010000001.1:300000-390639 GCA_026419195.1 Fervidobacterium sp. | reverse complement strand
ACAGTGAAGATGTTTTAAACAACCATGTCAATCTCTCAGCCGAAAGTGAAGTTGTATACAACTACACCATAAGTCTTTTCGGCCTGGTTAATGATGTAAATAGTCTTCCTCAATCACTGCGTAACAAGGTGACAGGTTTTTCAACGGATGGCATAAGGTATCATTCAGAAGACCTTGTAAAAGCATTCAGTACAAAGAAACCTACGATGGTTTTTGATCATTCTCAATTACATGAAATATCAGGTGATTTCTACGTTGGTTCGAATCTTCCAAACAGTTTTAGAACATATTCCAATGAATGTATCGCCATCTTCAGAACGGTTATGACAGGCCTAGAATATGGATTTAGTTGTTTTCATATTCAACATGTTTCCACATTGGAGAGTTTGGAAACCATAAGCTATTTGAGAAAATTTGCTAAAATCAGCTGTGAGTTAACACCTCACCACTCATTTTTCACACCAGATATGATAAACCATCCAAATCAAAAGATAAATCCTCCGATTTCCAAATACAGAGACGAACTAGTAAAGGCTTTGAAAGAAAGAATTATAAATTGCTTTGCAACAGACCATGCACCGCATCCTGAAAAACCTTTGAGATATGAGGATGCACCATACGGTAGTTCGCACATAGAAGTTGCGTTTTCTGTATATTTGACTGTGTTTTCTGATATAAGGCTTGTTTTAGAAAATCTAACACAAAATCCATTGCACGTATTAGGCAAATCGTATAGTGATTTTGGACTTCAATTTCCAAAAGACGCTGTTTTGATTGATCCTGAGGCAGAATACATGGTGGAGGCAAGTAGATTTTTTAGTAAAGGGAAAAACTGTGCCTTCGATGGCTATAAACTGAAAGGAAAGATCTTAGGCGTGAGGAAGAATGGAAGGTGGGTGTATTGGAATGGTGAATTCATCGATGAGTAAATCAACAGTTGAGAGAATAAATTCGTATTTTTTCAAAAAATCTAAGATCTTAGAAATTACTGATGATACGTTTTTCATAGTATTTGAAAGAAGATCTGAGCTAGATCTGAATTATTATCCTGGGCAATTTTGCATGATTGCTACCCCTGAGAGTCTTACAAGGAAACCTTTTACGCTTGGAATGTACGATGGTTCGATGAGTATCTCTGTTAAAGTTGTTGGTAATGGTTCAAAGTATATTGTAACAGCTGACGAAGAGATCGATATTCTTGGTCCGCTTGGTAAGCCTTTTGCCCCAGAGAATAAAAACGGAGCAGTTTTGGTAGCTCCATCATGTTTTGCGGAGGGTTTCTTTATATCTGAGTACTTTAACGTTCCTCTTTTTGTATCTTCAAAAGTGCCATTCAAACCAGAATTCATTAAACGTTTTGAAAGTGAAAAGATATCTTTTTTTGTGGGTAATGAATCATATCTTAAGTTGGTCAATGAATTGAATCTTTCGAATTTTGATTGGATTTTTGTTTCAGGTTCCAAAACCATGGAATGGTTAGCTTTTGAGCATTTGAAAAATAAGAAAACCTACTTTTCTTTGAATGAATACATGGGATGTGGGTTAGGAGCATGTAAAAGTTGTGCTGTCGAAACAGTGAATGGTATAAAGCACGTATGCACTGAAGGTCCTGTTTTTAGAGGTGATGAAGTATGGAAAAGATTAGAAACAAGAACAAATTAAAACTTAGATCTCCTATAATTGTAGCGTCAGGTCCTGGAGGATTTGGCGAGTATTTGAATGTGGGTTCAATTGATTGGGAATACGTAGGTGCTTATACATTTAAAACAGTTACTATGAAACCAAAAGAAGGAAATAAGCCCCCGAGGATGTATGCAAAGAATGGATTTTTAATAAACAGAATAGGTCTTGAAAATCCTGGGATTGAAAGATTTGTCAAGAATCTTGAAAATGGAGATTATGATGAAATTTTAGCGAAAGTACCTGTAATCTTAAGCCTTGGTGGAGATTCTTACGAAGAGTATCTGGCTATTTCAAAATACATAAGACCACACTTAAGTAAGTTTGTAGCTGTTGAATTCAACTTTTCTTGCCCAAATGTAAAACACGGTGGATTGTCTATTATGTCTGATATCTCTGAATGGAATAAGCTTTTGAGAGACATAAGAGAGGAACTTAAAGACGAATTTCTGATTGCAAAGCTCGGCATTGAAAGTGGATTTGTTGAACAAAATGCCCTTATGGTAAAACAATGTGGATGGGACGGGGTTACCGTCATTAATACTATTAGAGGATTAATGTTCAACGATGAGGGTGAAATGATTCTTGGAGGTTTATCTGGTCCCAATCTACTTCCAATAGCCCTTAGAGCTGTCTATGAAGTTAGGAGAAAGATAAGTGACATTTACATCATAGCCTCTGGTGGTGTTTACACGGAAGATGACGTTAAGAAGTTTTTGAACTTGGGAGCAGATGCTGTTAGCGTTGGAAGTGCACTCTTTAAAGATGAAAAGATCCTGAATAATGTTGTTAAATTTATGTTTGAAAGATCATTTAAAAAGGAGGGAAAGTATCATGAATTTGTCAATAACGAAAGATGAAACACGAGAAAAAAGATTCTTGATTGCAACTGAACCTGTACTGAGTCTTGATATGGAAGATCCTATTGAGTTTGTGGAAAAACATGGTTGCTTTGATTATGTTAAAGTTGGACACAACCTTGCCATAAAAGGTAAAACGATACTTGATGTATTTCATAACAAAGGTTACAAGGTTATCCTCGATTTGAAATTCTCTGATATCCCATCTACAGTGGCAAGATCAATACAAGCTTGGGAACATCCTGCTATAGTTGGGTTTACAATTCACGCGAATGCTGGAGTGGAAAGTGTACGTGCAGCTCTTGATTCTACAGAAAAACAAATCTTCTCTGTTATAAAGTTAACCTCAATACCGGGTCGATTAGAAGAATACGAAGATTTGATTATTGGATTAGCTCGGTTAGGTTCCTCGTTTGTGTTACCAGGTAGCTGGGCGGTTAAGATGAGAAATAAGATAGGTGGAAAGATACTTGTACCAGGTATAAGGATGACCCAAGGAAAGGACGATCAAAAAGATGTTGTTAGTTTATGGGATATCGTTGGAATTGCAGATTTTGCAGTTATAGGTAGAGAAGTTTACAAAGCGCAAGACCCAAAAAGAAAAATAGAGGAGATAAAAGAAAGGATGAGACTATGGAAAGAATAATAGAAATACTCAAAAAGACTGAGGCACTTTTGGAAGGACATTTTATATTATCATCGGGACTTCATTCATCAAATTACGTTCAATGCGCGAAAGTTTTTGAATATCCGAGCTATGGTGAAGAAGTAGGAAGAATGGTAGCTCAAAAGATAAAAGAATTAAGTATTGACTGTACAGTTGTTATTGGACCGGCACTTGGTGGGGTTATTGTTGCTTACGAAGTGGCAAAATTTCTTGGTGTGAGAAGTATGTTTACTGAGAGAGAAGACAATGTGATGAAATTAAGAAGGGGATTTGAAATTTACCCAACTGATAAAGTTATAATTGTGGAAGACGTTGTCACGACAGGAAGATCCACCTTGGAAGTTTTTGACGTTGTTAAAAGTTACGGTGCAAGTGTGGTTGGATTTGCAAGTATCATCAACCGTTCTGGAAAAGAAAATCCCTTTGAAAATACTGGAAAGCCTTACGCATGGCTTGTGAGATTTGATTTCCCAACCTACGATGCACAACACTGTCCATTTTGTAAAGACGGTATTCCTGCCATCAAACCGGGAAGTAGAAAAATAATATAAAAATAGATTCAGCTCCAATCACCAGGGGACCCTACCGGGTCCTGCTCGTTTGTTTAGTATCTTTTGTGCTTCATTCAAAACGAAATCATCGTTGGAATACACTACAACACCGTTTGTCATAAATGGTTTTTTTACGTGGATATCTCCCTGACTAATGTAAATGATAGAATTTAAAAGTAGGCTTTTTCTTAGCTCCTCAGCATCAGGGGGGATAATATCCCAGTTAAGATAAACAAATTTCCCACTTAAAAATTCAAAAGAATCACCACTTTGGACGATAAAAACGCTGTTATATCCAAGACTTTTCAATAAGCTCATTTTACCTTCGTTCTCAACAAGCACGGGATATGTTTGTTTCCTCGAGATAAGAGATTGCACAAGACTTGTATCTATCTTTCCCCTCCCATCGAATACGGCAATTACACCTGCAAGGCCCAGTCCAGTAGCAAATTTTTCGTACACATCCGCTGTTAAGAAAGGAGATTTATTCACTCTGTAAAAGTAATCCGTATCATCTGAGCTGAGTGTATCAAGCGGACCAACCAGATAGTAGCTGTAGCCACTAATCTTTACGAAGCTCCCGACATATTTTCCGACCTCTTGCACTAAGGCGTAATTTCCTAGACTACCAAGTGTAAGTAGGCTAACATCTTTTAAAATTGCTTCAAGTCTCTGTGTGGAGATAAAATCTTTTCTCCAAAAATATTTTGTAGGTAAGTTAGCTAAGGTATTCAGGAAAAAGCTGAGTAAAAGCAAAGAGCACACCATTTTCGTCATTTGATTTCGTAACAAAGTCAGACACCTCTTTAAGTCTATCGACAGCATTCTCCACCGCTATCCTTTTTCCCGCCACATTGAACATAAAGATATCATTTTCATTGTCTCCAAATACAACTGTGTTACTTAAGTCGAAACACAAGTACTCACTCAAAAACTCGAGTGCAATTCCCTTGTTGGCAGTTGCCGGAACTATGTCAAGAAAAACAGAAAAACTCTTGAATACGTTAGCTTTTTCTCCAACAATCTGTTTCAGTTGATTTATAAAAGAATCCAGAATTCTTGCATCGCCTATTCCAAGCATTTTGATAGGTGGATGTTTGATTTTTTTCAAATCTTCAACTAGTACGTATGGTACGTCAGCATGTTTCGAGTACAATTTTATCTCTTCATCATCTTTTTCAGAATAAAGCACATCGTTAACATAGCTTTGAATATGAACATTTTTTGACCTGAAAAAATCAACAACTTTGTGCGCTGTTTGGAGATCTAAGGTCTGTTCAAATACAAAGCCATGATTTGGAATATATACAACCGCTCCGTTATACGAAATTATTGGAAAAATGTCAGCCTTGAAAACATTTTCAAGTAGCTTTTTTGCTGAGATATGCATCCTACCAGTTGCAAATATCACTATATCTCCTTTTTTAATTATGTTAGTTATAACTTTCTTTGTTTCTTCAGGAAATTCGTTCCTTGAATTAAGAACTGTACCGTCTAAATCAAATACAAAGACCTTCTTCATAAAAATACCTCCAAAGTTGAAAAAATTGCTCGTCACTTAATTGTTCTGGCCTTGCATCTTGATTAATTGTGCAATTAATAAGCATATTTTCTAACTTTTCCTTGGGTACCATATTTTTGAGATTGTTGTATATTGTCTTTCTTTTTTGACCAAAACAATTAGATACAAATTTCCAATAACTTTCCAATTCTAATGAATTTTTGAAGGGAAGATTTTCTTTTCTGGTCATCTTTACGACAACACTATCGACTTTTGGATTTGGTACAAATGCACTCTTTGGAATATTAAGTACTTTCTCTACATGTGCTACAGTTTGTACAACAACGGATAGAAAACCTCTGTTGGAATTTCCAGGTTGATTGACTAATCTTTCTCCTACTTCTTTCTGTAACATTATATATACGCTTTGAAAATCTGTGAATAACAATTTTTTGAGTATTGGTGCGGTTATGTAATAAGGAATGTTTGATACACATTTATAACCTTTCGGTAAGAAAGACATATCAATTGCTAAAAAGTCCTGGAATATCACCACCACATTTGAAAAAGTGCTTAATCTTTCTCTTAACACAGGCTCCATACGTCTGTCAATTTCTACAGCAAAAACAGTTGCACCGGTTTTTGCCAGTGCAACTGTTAATGTACCAGCTCCAGCTCCAATTTCTAAAACATTGTCCTTTTCAGATATGTTAGCAAGCTCAACTATTTTCTCAGCATAAAATTCGCTTGAAAGAAAATTTTGACCTAATGCTTTTTTCAGATAAAGACCGTACTTTTTCAAATATTCCGCTGTTTTCAGCTATTTCTTCACCCTTTCAACAATTATACCATTTGAATACTCCATTTTTACTATGCCAAAATTGTCTGAAGTTATAGTTATCACAGTACCTTCGTAAGATAAAGTATACTTTCCGTCTGGAAGTCTTTTCATTTCAGCCACACCTGTAGCTTTTTCTGTTTTAGATGGATTAAAAAGTGCTTGTGGAATAATGATGTTCATAACTGGCTGAGGAACTCTTAGCATCATTTCAAAATGCGGAATAATGAAATTATTGTCAAGAAGTACCAGGTCAGATGTATTGAAGTTGAAAGTTTTCACAGACGGTGATTTTGGATCGTAATACGCATAAAGGGTTATGGAAGTTTTTCCCATTTTATTTACACCAAGAATTTTTGCTACAATCTCGTTATTTGTTTTAAAAATTGCTTCGTACATATCAAATCGTCCGCCTTTTCCATACAGTGTTCTAGTTTCGACAACGTACTTTTCGCCATATTGAATCTCACTTATACATATCCATCCGTTTTTAGTCCACTGAGTTCTAACTCTTCCAAGCTCCATATTGTCAATTTTTACAACGTACTCTGCTGGGAATAAACAAGTGGTAGTAATTATCATAATAAATACGATGTATGTAATTTTCTTGTTGGGCATACCAACACCTCCCAAGCCTATGTTACCACAAGAAGCTTAAAATTTCATTAGAAAAACTTCAATCCAAAACTTCCTTGACTTCACCATACAGCGGTCCTGCTGTTATCTTTTTAACTTCCACTATTACACTTCTTCCTACCAGATCATCTGATGCTTGAAATGTTACAATTTTGTTTCTTATATCTCTGCCGTAAAAAAGTCCATTTTTCGCTTTTGCCTCAACTATTACTTCAACTTTTTTGTCGCGATATGACTCATTTATTTGTCTATTTATCATCTTTTGCAGATTTAACAAGTATGACATTCTTCTAACTTTCACTTGGTGCGGTACATCATCTTTAAAGTATTTCCACGCTACGGTACCTTCCCTTGGCGAGTATATTGCAAGATTCAGCCGTTCAAATCTTAACTCCTTAACGAGCTGAACTGTTGCTTCAAAATCTTTTTCATCCTCACCTGGAAAACCAACGATAATGTCACTTGATATGGATGTTTCGGGCACAATTTTTCTGATGTCGTTTATGAGTTGTATGTACTCTGCTGCGGTGTATTTTCTGTTCATTGCTTTCAAAATCTTATCACTACCATGCTGAACTGGTAAATGTATTGAGCGTGCAATCTTTTCACTTTCTTGCATGGCTTTTGGAATTTCAATCGAAAAATCAGTCGGATAGGAAGTTAGGAACCACAAGCGCTTCACATTTTCAATTTTAGAAGCCTGCAGCAAAAGTTTAGCAAGTGAAGATCCATCCCTCAAGTCCTTCCCATAAGCATCTACATTTTGTCCAAGGAATGTAAATTCTTTGTATCCTTGCTGCGCAAGTGTTCTTACTTCCTTCAGCACATCGTCCATCGCCCTTGATTTTTCTCTTCCTCTTGTGTAGGGAACAATACAATATGTGCAAAATCTATCACAACCGTAAATTATCGTTATCCAGGCATGGTGCTTTGAATTACGCGTGCGGATTTTGTTGTATTCAATATCTTCCAAAGTGTCCTCTAAGTAAATAAGTCGGTTACCATTTTTCGCATTTTGGATTGCTTCTGGTACTTTCGTGAGCGCACGCGTACCTATAACAAAAGAAACCCCTCTTTTAAAGAGATTTTCTTTTTCTTTTTCCGCAACACAACCCATTATACCTATCTTTTTGTTCTTCTTTTTGAGTTTGCCTATGTGACTGTAAACCTTTTCCTCTGATTTCTTTCTCACAGCACATGTGTTTAAAATAACAATATCTGCTTCATCTTCATTTTCCACCAATTCTATTCCTGTATCCAATAACAACTGTTTAACGATTTCTGTGTCGTTTTCATTCATTTGACAGCCATATGTGAATATGTGTACCTTCATGTAACTCCTCCCGTAAAAACGTAAACTTATTCGTGTCCATCTATTTTACAACAGATTTTGTATAAATTCAATAACGACTTCTATAGCCTTTTCGTTATAACCACCCTTCGGTATTATTATGTCTGCGTGCTTTTTTGTGGGTTCAACATATGCATCATGCATAGGCTTGACAGTATTTAAATACTGTTGTATTACGGATTCAATACTTCTTCCCCTTTCGAATATATCTCTTTGGAGTCTTCTTATAAATCTTTCATCACCCTCAGTATCGACATATATCTTCAAATCGGCCAAAGCTCTCAGTTCATCATAATACAATGCAAATATACCTTCTATGAGCAATATGGGTTTTGGATCTATTTTCGTCACTTTGCTCAACCTTGTGTATTGAGCAAAATCATATTCTGGTAACTCTATACTTCTTCCTGACAAAAGCTCTTTTACGTGTTTTACAATAAGCGTGTGCTCGATCATATCGGGATGATCGTAATTATATCTTTTTCGTTCCTCAAGAGGGATATGTGACATATCTTTATAGTAGTTATCCATTGGTAACATAACACATCTGTCGTTACCTATACCCTCCATGATCTTCTTTGTAACTGTAGTTTTACCTGAACCAGTTCCACCACCTATAAGAATTATGTACATCAAAATGCCCTCCAATTTTATTTAGAAAATTTCTTTTTAACAAGAGCAATAGCTGCTATCAGCGATACACCTCTTTCAACTGCGTCAATAACATTTCCGTAAGAAATCTCCAAGGAAAAGTTCTTCGAAAGTTCAATTATTCTTTTTTCCAACTTTTTCGCAAACCATTCCGAGACACCTTCACCGTAAAGAGTTATTTCTTTTAAACTCAACAACATGCCTATATTTCCAAGAACATAAGCCAAGGAATCTATAACAGGACTGTACAATTCAGAAGCTAATTTTTCATCTTCTTTATAAAGACTCCTTATTTGTTTTATGTAACTCCAGTATTGTTCTTCATTTTCTATGAAATCAATAAAATTAAGCTCGCTGTTAATAAATCTTTTAACAACAACGTAATCAGATGCAGCTGTTTCAAGACAGCCCAACGAACCACAGTAACATTTCTCTTGTCCACCGTAATATATGTGTCCAAGCGGTATATTTTTGAATTCATCTCTCGTGAAGAGTGCATGGTATTCATAATAACACGCACCTATACCTGTCCCATAATTAAGAATGAAAACTTTATCCTTCCCTGTTGTTTTTGACTCATAGGCCGCAATTGCCTCAACATCGGAGATTATAACGTGAGGGACTCCTATATTTCTCAATCTTAAAGCCTTAATAGGGTCAAATTTATTCAGCTTCAGTATATTTGAATAGACTTTATCATCTACCACCGAGCCAGAAAATGCAATTCCAATACTATCATAGTCATAGAATTTTTCTATTGTTTTTCTTAGTATCTCAGATATTTTCTCATCTGACAGGTCTTCTTTCCTTACTCTGTACTCTGAACGTTCAAGTTCTTCGCCTTGAGCATTATAAAGTACTGCACGTATTTTTTCCCTGCCAACATTCACCGCTAAGATTTTCCACGCGTTTTTCGATAACAAAAGAAACTGAGGGGGCTTACCAAGGGTTGTCTCCCCCTCTTCAATTTGGATATAATTTTTTAGCTTTTCTAAAAGATACGTCATTGTGGACGGTGTAACATCGATGATATTTTCAAGATCTTTCCTTCTAATCTTCTTGTTTCTTAAAATATGGAGTATAATCTTTGCTTCGTTTTTCAATCTTGGGTTCTCTCCATTCCATTACTATAATTTGGCAACTAGTGTACCAAGGATTTTATAACTTCAAGATACCGCCTCACATTCGCAGTTGACAAATAAGTTTTTCTAACTTTTTCTTTTGCATTAATCCCCATGCTTATCAACAGATCCTTATTGCTGATGAGTTCACATACAGCATTTGATAACTCATCAACATCTCTTCTTAGAAAGCCATTTACTCCATCATCTATTTGTATTTTAACACCTCCGACGGGTCTTGCAACAACTGGATGTTGTTTCCACATCATTTCACTTATAACAAGTCCGAACCCTTCTCTCGTAGCTGTGTGTAATCCTATGGTGGATAATCTCTGAATTGCATTAACTTCAACGTGGCCTACCCCCTTAAGATCGGTTAAGAAAATTATGTCTTTATCTTTTCCCGCATATCTAAGTACATCTTCAAAGAAAATCCAACCTTCTGGATCATCTTTTGCCATCGCAGAAACTATTGCAAGTTGTACATCGTAACTTTCTTTGACTCTTCTATAAACGTCTATAGATGAAAACAGGTCTTTCCACGGATCAAAACGTGCGACAACAGTTATAAGTGGTTTGTTAACATCAATATCATACCTCTTAGCTACATGAAATATTTCTTCTTCAGACAATTCTCTGTTTTTTGGACTCAGAGGATCAATACTTGGTGGGAATTCTACAGCGATCTTATCAAACGGAGGTCTAACGTAGTCCATTATGTGAAAAAGAGCCTTTTGATACATCGACATTTTTGACGTTAGCTTATTCCAAACTTCCAAATTTGGTGTGCTTGTATCTATATGGCACCTCCAAATATACTTTGCCCCACCTTTCAAGTAAAGTGGAATATAAGCTGGTTGTGGATCATGAATTATCACAACATCTGCATCAAGATTCAATTTCTCAGCATTTTGTTTGTTAACTCTTTCATACAAGTCCCATTCTTCCTGTGTAATCTCAACTTCTGCTCCTTGTAAAGCATTATGAAACTTCTTAGTCACGTTGAAAAATTCCATCGGTGCTTCTAAAACTTCCCACCATGCATCAACACCCGCATCACGCATCAAAGGCACAATTGTCATTAGAAGTTCTGCTACACCACCACCATATGCTGTAGCATTCACGTGGACAACTCTTAAACCTCTTAGCTCCTTTCCGAGCTCAAGCACGCGTTCAACATCTTCTTGTGCAAAAGCTGTGTAATCACTTAACTTTTTCACAGGCAGTTCAACAGTCATCATATCATCCTCCCATTCTTCAGAATTCTGTTTTCCGACTTAATTCATAAATAAATCATTTGAAAAGCTCAACATCAGTTCCATGTTATGTTCGAAATTCGAATATTATTTTCCCGAATATTTTACAATAGTATAGGTTCGCATATCGAACTCGAAATTGTCTGAAAAATACAAAATAATATGCCTTATCTTTCCTTATAGAACTAATATTTCACATAGCTTTCCAAATCTTTATTTTGATTAATTAATCTAAATTTTGAGCTTTTTGCAAATCCATGATATATTGTTTTTGAATTTCGAAATAATCCACTCTTAAATTTGGGAGGTGTACGTATGAGAAAAGTCGTATTGTTTGCACTGTTGCTAGTTCTATCCGTGGTAGCGTTTTCGAGGGTTACCATCACAATGACAGCCGGGGCGGTAGGTAAGGAACTTGAAGTACTATACGCGCAACTTGACAGGTTTATGAAGGCAAATCCTGATATCAAAGTATCGGTTATGCCCATGCCAAACTCATCAACAGAAAGACACGACCTTTACGTAACTTACCTTGCATCAGGAGAAAAAGAACCAACAGTACTAATGCTTGATGTCATATGGCCAGCGGAATTTGCACCTTACCTTGAAGATTTAAGTGCAGACAAATCCTATTTTGAACTTGACAAGTTCTTACCAGGGACTGTGAAAGCTGCAACGGTTGGCGGCAAAATTGTAGCAATTCCTTGGTTTACAGATGCAGGACTTCTTTATTATCGAAAGGACCTTCTTGAGAAATATGGTTTTAAAAATCCTCCAAAAACGTGGGATGAACTTGTCAAGATTGCAAAAACGATCACAGCCAAAGAAAAGAACATTGTTGGCTTTGTTTGGCAAGGTGCAAGATATGAAGGTCTGGTTTGTGACTTCATGGAGTATTTAATCTCGTTTGGTGGAGATGTACTTGATGATGCAGGTAATGTTATAATTAATAGCCCTGCTGCTGTTAAAGCATTGCAATTCATGGTTGATCTCATCTACAAAGAGAAGGTTTCCCCACAAGCTGTAACAACCTACATGGAGGAAGAAGCGAGACGAAAATTCCAAAATGGAGAAGCAGTCTTTATGAGAAATTGGCCATATGCTTGGTCACTTTTGAATAATCCAAAAGAATCTAAGGTTGCTGGTAAAGTTGGGGTTGCTCCTCTTCCAGCAGGTCCATCTGGTAAATCAGCTGCTACACTCGGTGGATGGATGCTTGGCATAAACAAGAACGCGACAGCAGAAGAAAAAGCAGCAGCGAAAAAGCTTGTAAAGTTCTTAACAAGTTATGACGAACAACTTTACAAAGCAATCAACGCAGGTCAGAACCCAACAATGATGGATGTCTACAAGAATCCGGAGCTCAAAAAGGCAGCACCTTTTATGGTTGAGCTCTACGGAATGTTTATAAATGCGGCACCAAGACCGAGAACAGCAAAGTACAGTGAAATTTCTGATGTTATTCAAAAATACACACACTCAGCTTTAACACAACAAATGTCACCTCAAAAGGCAATTGAAGAGATGGCAAAAGAACTTAATAAGGTACTTGGTAAATAAACGGTCCCAAGTTAGTGTGTTTTTTGCCGGGGACTATATGTCCCCGGCTTTTGTAAAATATTCCAAACTGTCTCAGCCCTGGAGGTGAAGAATTTGAAAGTTAAGACAAAAGAAACGGTTGTAGCCTGGTGGATGATCTTACCAGCTATTGTTGTTATATCTGTCATTGCATTCTTTCCACTTTTTAAGACTTTTTACGATAGCTTTTACGAATTTGGATTAAGACCCGACATTCAAAGAAAATTTGTTGGTGTGAAAAATTACATAGATTTGTTTAAAGATGAAAGGTTCATCGCGGCGTTGAATAATACGGTTTTTTTCACTATTGTATCAGTAGCCTTGGAAACTGTTTTCGGATTAATTATAGCACTCATAGTTAATCAGCCGTTTCGATTTCGAGGCATTGTAAGGGCAGCTATGCTTATACCTTGGGCAATTCCAACGGCAATATCCTCTCAAATGTGGAAATGGATGTTCAATGACCAAGGTGGTATCATGACAAAGTTGCTCGAAACTTTACACGTGATTGAACCAGGTGTACCTATACTTGGTACACCAAAAACAGCAATGTGGGCAATCATTGCTGTAGATGTGTGGAAAACGACACCGTTCATGGCACTCTTGATCTTAGCAGGGTTGCAACTTATACCGGAAGAATTGTACGAAGCCGCAAGAATAGATGGAGCAAATTTGTGGCAGCGTTTTACAAAGATAACCTTACCTATGCTAAGGTCAACCATTGCTGTAGCTCTTATCTTTAGAACACTTGATGCGTTGAGAGTTTTTGATGTTGTCTTCATAATGACTCGTGGAAGTGTAAATACGGAAACTCTTGCTGTTTATAACAGAGTACTTTTGATGGATAGAGCATTCACTGGTTCATGGTTTGGATATGGTTCTTCACTTTCAGTGGTTATATTCATTTTGATTTCAATATTTGCGATTATTTATATAAAATCTTTGAAACTTAAGTTAGATTGATCGGTGGGGTGAAATTAATGTCGACAAAAACCAGAAAAATTATATACAATATTGTATTAGCTTTTTCGGTAATTTTCGTACTTTTATGGTGCATCTTCCCATTCTATTGGGCTATTGTTTCTTCGCTAAAACCAAATATAGAACTGTTTGAGTCAAATCCTACGTTGGTACCAAGAAATCCAACTTTTTCAAACTACGTGAAAGTCTTCCAAGAGAGACCGTTCCATGTTAATATAATTAACAGTGTGATTGTTTCTGGTGTAACAACGATCTTGACACTTATTTTTGGTTCATTTGCCGGATATGCTATCGCAAGATTGCATATGAAAGGCAAGGCAATTGTAATGGCACTCATACTTTCAGTAAGTATGTTTCCACAAATTTCTATTCTTGGTTCTTTGTTTGTAATTTTAAGAAGGTTGGGATTTATAAATACTTATCAGGGACTTATAATCCCATACGTTGCAATTACGTTACCTTTAACTACATGGATTCTCCAAAACTTTTTCCGTGATTTGCCAAAAGAAATAGAAGAAGCTGCCGCTATCGATGGATGTTCAAGATTAAGGACTCTCTTTCAAATAGTCTTTCCTATGTCGGCTCCAGGACTCGTAGCAACAGGTTTGTTAACATTTATCAGCGCTTGGAACGAGTTTTTATTTGCTTTCACTTTTATGCAGAAGCCTGATTATTATACAGTTCCAGTTGCTATAGCAATGTTTGCTGGTAGAAGTCAGTATGAACAACCTTGGGGACAGCTTATGGCAGCAGCAGTTATCGTAACAGTACCACTTGTTACACTCGTTTTGATTTTCCAAAACAGAATCATAGCTGGTTTAAGCTCAGGTGCAGTGAAGGGATAAAGTGTTTTAGCATAAGGAGTGTGGGAATTTGGTATTGTTTGTGGGAGAATTACTCGCTGATTTGATTACAGAAGATAAATTTGAGAATGCTGAAAATTATTTGCTAAGGATAGGAGGTTCGCCTGGTAATATCGCAAAATATCTTTCTCAACTTGGTATTCCAACAAGAATTCTTTCTCGCGTCGGAGAAGATATAATTGGTTACAAGATAGTTTCAAGTTTAAAACGTTGTGGTGTTGATGTAAAACACGTGCAGTTTGATAAGTATTTTGGAACTAGCCTTGTTTTCGTCCAAAAAACACAAGAAAGCCCTGATTTCTTTGTTATAAGAGGTGCCGATAGGTTTTTGAATTTTTCAACTGAGGATATATTTGATGATGTTAAACTAATGCACATCAGTTGCTGGCCTCTTTCGTTTGAGGTAAGTTTCAAACAATTGCGGAAAATCGTGGAACATGCCAAAATGCATGGAATTGAAATATCTTTTGATCCAAATTGTCGTGATAAACTATTTGATTGTAAAAGGATCGTATTAGATAGAGTCAAAGAAGTGCTTAGTTTCTCGTCTTATTCGAAGCCGTCATTAGACGATGCAACAGCAATTTTTGGCGAAGTAAATTATTCAGTAGAAGAAAGTGCAAAATTCTATATTGAACAATTTCACGAGCACGGTGTCAAACACGTAGTTTTAACGGCTGGTAAATACGGAGCGTTTGTATCATCTGCGGAAAGTAACGGAATCGTGCACATACCAAGTGATGCCAAAACGGTCGTCGATTCAACTGGGGCAGGCGATGGTTTTTGGGCTGGTATTTACTACGGTATATTATCTGGTAAGAATTTTGTCAACGCGTGCAAACTTGGAAGTAAAATAGCTGCTTACATCCTTGGCTTTACTGGTGCTGATGTAACTATCAATAAGAAGATTTTGGAGGAAGAATTATGAGCGAGTTTGGTATTAAGAAAATAGCTTTTTTCAATCCCCAAGGAAACTTTGATAAAAACGACAGTCATCTAACGGAGCACCCTGATTTTGGTGGTCAACTCGTTTATGTAAAAGAAATGGCTAAGGCAATGGCTGCTAAAGGTATTGAAGTAGATATCATAACAAGGCAAATAATAGATGAAGACTGGCCAGAATTCTCAGAACCTTTTGATTATTATCCCGATACTCCAAATCTCAGAATAATTCGTATACCATTTGGTGGCGAAAAATTCCTCCGAAAGGAAGACTTATGGTCTCATCTTCCAGATTATGTCGATGGTATAGTAAGATTTTATGAGCAAGAGGGAGATTTTCCAGATTTTGTGACTACACACTATGGAGATGGTGGCATAAGTGGTGTAATATTTTTGGCTAAAACAGGTGTGCCTTTCTCTTTTACGGCACATTCACTTGGAGCTTGGAAACTTGAAAAGCTGATGAAAAGTGGTGCTAGTGCAGATGAAATTGAGAAAAAATACAGATTTTCAGTGAGAATACTTGCAGAGAATTTGTCTATCAAATACTCTTCATTCGTTGTTTGTAGTACGTCTCAAGAAAGATATGAACAATATTCCCATAAATTATATAACTCAGATCCTTACAGCAAAAAATTTAAGGTCATTCCTCCTGGAATTAACCAAAAGATTTTCACAACAGAACGCCAAGAACACGATACACTAATAGAAAAGTATCTGAATCAAGTGTTGTCCAGAACATCTCTGAAAAGGCAGAGACTTCCATTCATATTAATGTCAAGCAGAATTGATAAGAAGAAAAATCACATATCCGTTGTTAAAGCCTTTATGAACGATAAAAGGCTAAAAGAGTCGTCTAATCTTGTTATTGTTGTACGCGGTGTTGACGATGTTGAAAAATATGTGAAAACCCATCATAATGAAGAATCACTAATATTGGCGGAAATATTGGAACAAATTAGAGATGAAATTAACAAAAGTGTGTTTTTCTTGAATATAACAGATCAAAAAAGTTTAGCAGCTTTGTACCGTATTGCAGCAACTCGGGGTTCTGTATTTGTCTTGCCGGCTATTTACGAACCTTTTGGACTTGCCATTGTTGAGGCTGCCGCTTGTGGACTTAAGATAGTAGCAACAAAGAATGGAGGACCATCTGAGATTATATCTAATGGTGAGGGTTTATTAATAGATCCTGAAGATTTGGAAGATATATCAAGTAAGCTCTTTGTCTGCTTGGAGCAATTTGATAATGCGAAGTCTCTTATGTTAGCAAAAAAGTATTCATGGGAGCAGACTGCACAAGCTTACATTGAAAACATTCAACATGCAATTAGCAATAAAGTTACCTTTCAAAAAGAAGATTTGCAAAACGATATAGAAATTTTCAAGAATGCGTTGAGGCAAACTTGTGCTTTTTAATTTATGGTGAATTTTATAGAGAGTTACATCGTTTACTTAGAACATATCTCTCATTAGACTGAGGGATTTGTTTGTGTTTTATTATACAGTTGAATAATTTTGCTAAGGTGTTATAATTTCAGTGAATTGAAAAGTTATTCACCAATTTTTTCAGAGAGGTGAGCGCGTTGAAGCTGGGAAGATTACTTGAAGCCATCGAAAGATTTATCGTTAAGATAAATTTACCAGAAGAACTAAAAAACGCAGAAGTTAAGTTTATATCAAACAACTCTAATAAGCTTTCAGATGCCTCCATTTTCATATGTAGAAAAGGTACTAAATTTGATTCTCACACTATTGCTGAGAAGCTATATTCGGAAGGAAATGTATTGGCATTTGTAACTGAGAGAGAAATAAACGAAAAGTTACCTTATGTACAGGTGTACGACAGTCGATTAGCAGAAGCGTACATAGCTGCCGAATTCTATGAACATCCGTACAAATATTTGATAACCTTCGGTGTTACGGGTACAAACGGAAAAACAACTTGTGCTCATTTATTTCATCATATTATGCAACAGTTTGGATTAACTGGGAGTCTTTCAGGTACTGTTATGAACGATATTCTTGGTGATAAGTTTTATATTCATAACACAACACCAGATGCTGTAACTATCTTAGACAATATGGCAAAAACTTATAAAAATGGCGGTAGTTATTACTCTATGGAGGTTTCTTCTCATTCTCTTGATCAAGGTAGAGTTGAGACTGTGCGATTTGATATAGCTGGTCTGACTAACATTACAAGAGATCATTTAGATTATCATCCAACCTTTGAACACTACGTAAATTCAAAGATTCATATCTTTGATCTTTTGAAAAAAGATGGTGTAGCGGTTGTAAATTCAGATTATCTCCATTATTTGAACGGTAAAAAAGTTCCGAGATTAGTAACTTACGGAACAACCGACGATTCAACTTACAAAATCTCAAACATTACAACTGGATGGAACGGTACAACGTTTATGTTGCATACTCCACATGGAATAAGAAAAGTTTATACACAGATGATAGGTGAATACAACGCATTTAATGTAACACTTGTTTTAGCTGGACTTGTTGAAATTGGATACGAACTTGACGAAGTAATAAGTTACATATCAACTTTTCGAGGTGTTGAGGGTAGATTCGAACCTATACCTGAAGCAAGAAGACTTGGTATAGAAGTTGTGATCGACTTTGCCCATTCGCCAGATGCGCTTGAAAAGGTTATAAAAAGCGCCAGGAAAATTGCGAAAGGTAGGATAATTGTTGTTTACGGTGCTGGCGGACAGGCAGATAGGGGTAAAAGACCGATGATGGCAGAAGTTGTGACACAACTGGCAGATATAGCTATACTCACAACCGATGACCCAAGAGGCGAGGATCCTGAAGAAATTATACGAGAGGTAGAGAAAGGCATCAAACCGAATTCGTTGTCTTTAACTGTTCTTGACAGAAAGGAAGCGATTGATACAGCAATAACTTTGGCAACAAGAGGAGATGTTGTACTTATAACCGGCCGAGGGCATGAACCTTATCAGTTTTTCTCGGAAACATTGAAAATCCCATTCAAAGATAGAGATGTTGCCCTAGATATAATTTTTTCAAAAATAAACAAGAACCATTCTTCAAAAGACTAAATGAGAAAATTGGAAAGAGTGTGATGAAGATGGCATTGAAACTCACGGATTTAGTTGGTCATAGGTTTGTCGTAGATTCAAGGGAAGTTAAACCAGGTGATGTATTCGTAGCTATCAAAGGGAATCGTGTCGATGGTCATGATTTTTCAAGACAAGCTATCGAGAATGGTGCATTTGCCGTACTTGTGGAAAGAAATGTTGGTGTGGAAAATCAAGTAATTGTGCCCAACACCGTGGAATTTTTAAATGAATTGGCAGGAAAGATAATTCAAAAGGCAAATGGAAAAATAATAGGTATAACAGGTTCTAACGGAAAGACCACAACAAAAGAAATAGTTGCAAACGTGCTTAACGCTGAAATTCCTACTTTTAGAAATGAAGGTAATTTGAATTCTGAGATAGGATTACCCCTTTGTATTATTAATTCTTACAAGGGGGAAAAAATATTAGTACTTGAAATGGCTCAACGAAATGTTGGAGATATTCAGTATCTATGTAGATACTTTCCACCTGAGATAGGTGTCTTATTGAACGTTGGAAGTGCGCACATCGGTATTGCTGGAAGCGTTATGGAGATCTTCAAAGGTAAATGGCAAATTGTTGAAAATTCGAAAAGAGCACTTGTAAATTATGACGATGAGAGAATGAGATGTGAAAAATGCAGATATTTTGGTATCAGCGGTGGAGATTATTTGCTCAAAAGCAGGGAGTATAATGGAAAGACAACATTACTGACGTTCAAATACGAAAACCAGGAATATTACTATCAATTACCAGGTTATTGGACGAAACCAATGGCACTATCCGTTCTTGTTGCATTTGGTATTACGGATATGCTTGATATTATATTTAATCCAAAAAATCTTTTCGAATTTAAACCGCCAAAGGGAAGATTTAACGTGCACAGCATTGACCACGGATTCCTGATTGATGATACTTACAATGCAAGTTTTGAATCGTTCAAGACAGGCATAGAAGAGATTTTAGAAAATTTTCCATCCCCAAGGTATGCAGTTGTTGGAGCGATGAAAGAACTTGGTGAATATTCAAAGTACTATCACACAGAGCTTTCTAAGTTACTTGAAAATCTTGATGGAGTTATTGTTTACGATAAAGAGGAAGAGTCTAAAGACATTAACTCTAATAACGTTATTTTCAGAAGTGCTGAAAGCACAGAGATAGTGAATTTTTTAAAAGAAAAAATCCTTAAAAAACATTTTGATGGAACTATATACTTAAAAGCTTCACGTGCTGTGGGACTTGATAAAGTGGTTGATGAAATACTGTCAAACTAAACAATTAAAGGGGGAAAAAATTAATGAATATTTACAGTGCTATAGTATTATTCTTGGAATTTTTGGCAGGGATAGTGATCTTCCCAAAGTTCATTGCATACATGAAAAAGCTAAAACTTGGACAATACATTAGACAAGAAGGTCCAGACCTACATAATTACAAAGAAGGTACACCAACTGCTGGCGGGGTAGTTTTTATAACCTTATCAGTACTTGGTGGAATTTTCCTAAGGTTGCCTTTGGAACTTTTACTTACGTTGGTGTTTTATGGATTTATAGGTTTTCTAGACGATTTTGTTAGCATTGTAAAAAAACGTTCACTTGGTTTAAAAGCCTGGCAAAAGCTATTTTTACAATTTGGATTTTCTTTATGGATCGCTCACACGCTGCTTCAGCACAGGGAAAGTGTTATCTTTGGTCTGCCAGTTCCAAAGTGGTTTTTCTACATTTTTGTAATGCTTCTTATATCTGGTTATTCAAATGCGACAAACCTAACAGACGGAATAGACGGATTAGCAGGTTGGGTTTTTGTATCCAGTATGTTTCCATTTGTATTTTTCGCCCGAGGAGAAGTTGATTATAAGGCTATATTTGTAATAATAATGCCTGTTCTTGCCTTCTTGGCGTATAATACAAGACCAGCAAAAGTGTTCATGGGAGATACTGGCTCATTAACTCTTGGAGCGTACATTTCCACGTATGCGCTTATGAAAGGACAAGAGCTTGCGCTAATTTTCTTTACTCCTATCTTTTTGTTTGAAACAATTAGTGTTATCTTACAAGTTGGCTCATTTAAACTACGAGGTAAAAGAATCTTTAAGATGGCACCTGTACATCATCATTTCGAATTGCTTGGTTGGAAGGAAGAAAAGATTGTTGGTGTGTTTACCGCTTGGAATATAGCAATATCCTTGTTTTACATATCTTTGTTTTTAAAACAATAGAAAACATAAAATCCGGAGGAAATACCGTTGACAAATATTGGTACAACAACTTTTTTATTACTGATATTCACTCTACTCTTAAGTATAATCTCAAAGAAAACGGGTTTCTTAGTTGAACATCCTAACGATAGGAAAAATCACAAAAAGCCTGTACCATTGATTGGTGGAACAATTTTGTTTCTCACAGTACTTACAGCCTCAAAGGTGGGAGTTTACAATACCGAAACCCTTTTAGACCCCATCTTCTACCTCATTTTCATAATTGGTTTAGTAGATGATCTATATGAGATACCTTACTATACGAAATTGATACTTCAAATCGTGGCAGGTACGGTATTTGTTCTTACAAATCACACTTATTTGTTTTTTGGAAATCAACTAATTGACAAACTATTTTCAATATTCTTTTTCGTTGTAATTTTAAATGCGTTCAATTTAGTAGATGGAATAAATGGTCTTTTACTTGGAATATCCATTATCTACTCAGTCGCAAATTCTGATTTTACACTGTCGTTTATTCTTTTTCTTTTACTCATTCTTAATCTCAAGGAATATTTGTTTATGGGAGATTCTGGAGCATTTTTGGTTGCATATTTAATTTTTAAAAGACAAAATATCTCGTACAATTTTATACAGTTTTTGGTTTATTATGGTTATCCATTGTATGAAATAACCTCCTCTTTTATGAGGAGGCTGCTACTTGGAAAGAATCCATTTAAAGCAGACAGGTATCATTTACATCATATTGGTGTTGAAAAATTTGGATTAACAAGCTTTTTGGCTTATGCCTATCTGCTAACTGGTGGTTTTTCTTTTCTTTCAACCAAGAAACTCGGCTTCGTAATTTACCTTTTTGTTTGTGTTATACTCTTCATTTTTCAAATCGTCAACATCAGACGTCTTGAAAATTTCCAGGGCATGCTTAAGAGAGATGATAGCAACTTCAAGTTGTGAATCATCGGGTTCTGCCGTGGTAAGTCTTTGTAAAATCAAACCTGGGGCTGCTAAGAACAAAAATTTTGGATATTTGTCAAAAATTTTCAACAGCTCGTACGATACCCCCGCAATTATAGGTAACACAAATATCCTTAAAAGTATTCTCTTTAGCATGTTAAGTGGTCCGAGTAAACCAAACAAACTGTGGATAACTATTGCAATTACAAGAAAAATCATTACAAAGTTCGTACCACAACGAGGATGAATTGTAGAATACTTCCTTGCATTTTCAACAGTTAATTCCTCGCCATGTTCGTATACATGAACTGCTTTGTGTTCAGCTCCGTGATATCTAAAAACATCTTTAACGTCTTTGAATAATGAAATTATGTATACGTAAACTAAAAATATTCCAAGTCTTACAAAACCATCAACGATTGAAAACAAAATTTCATTATCTTTGAAACCAAACCAACGTGTAAGATAGGCTGGTACCACTATGAATAAGCCTATAGCAAGGGCAATAGATAATAAGATAGAAAAAAACGATTCACTTTTTTTCATTTTTTCGTCAGACGATATCTCTGCACTCAAATTTATTGCCTTTATACCAAAATAAAGTGAATAAAACAAACTAAATAATCCTCTTAAAAATGGAATTTTCATCCATCTTTTTGCGTTATTCGAAACGCCTAAATTCAAAACTTCAACACTTCCATCGTGCTTTCTAACAGCAACGACAATCTTTTTGCCCATCATCAGAACACCGTCTATAACAGCTTGTCCACCAACTTTCAAGTTACCACCTCTTTCTTCCTTATATTTTTCATCTTTGAAAACAAATTTGTCAAAAAAAGGTGCCCAATTGGCACCATTATTATACTACTTTTTTCCAAGAAAACAGTAATAAATATCAATTACTTTCTTTGCGTTGTTTTCGGTGAGAATTATTTTATAAAAGTTGTAAGCTTCCATGTCTTCTGGTGAGTTTTTTTTCATAAAGTATTTAAGCACTTTGCTTTTAAAATTGATGCGCTCTTCTTCGGACATATTCGATATATTTTTTATTATCTCAAGTATCCTTTCATCATTCAAACAAGCCTCTGCTATAATTTTTAGTTCTTCCGCAAATGCCTCCATTGTACCTTCCATTGAATTCTCAACCAAATTATTATGATTCCTTCTATAAAAAATTCCTCTTATTCTTTCATGTAAACTTTAAATGAGATACCAGTTCTTGCTTCGTTACCTATTTGGATTTCAATGAACGCTGGAACTGCATAAAGATCAAGCTTCTCCTGTTCCAAAAATCTCCTTGCTATAGCGAGGGCTTTAGAAGCTTGGTTAACCGCTCCTGCACCGATGGCTTGAATTTCAACTCTGCCGTTTTTTTTCAGTGAACCAACAATAGCACCTGCTACCTTATTTGGGTTTGACTTTGAACTGACCTTTAAAATTTCCATACTACCTATCCTCCTTGTGCTGAAAAGATGTAATTGGTTATTTTTTAGTTTTGTAACTTGCTTATATTTTAACATATAATTCTACAAAAATCAAACATAATTATATTTTTCAATAAAAAGTCATCATATTAAATGTAATACCTCGAAAAACACCGAGACATCTCAGTAACTCATGAGTAAGTAACATAAAATTAAAGATTAGTAACAGAAAATTATTTTACAAAACATCTCAAAGTGGTAAAATAGTGAATGCACTATACAGAAACAAAAAGGTACATAAAACGCGTTATAAATGGTTTAGAGATATCCCCGCACGTCTCTAAACCTACGTGTTTTAGTACCTGTAAAACATAGGAGGTGAAGGTTGTGTACGCTATTGTGGAAAGTGGAGGAAAACAGTACAAAGTAGAAGTTGGTGGACTTTTACACACGGAAAAGATTACTGGTGTTGCACAAGGAGAACAGGTAACGCTTGACAAAGTTGTTATGCTGAAAACTGATGACGGAAAAGTATTAGTTGGTAAACCATACTTAAGAAATGTTGTTGTTACTGGAACTGTTGTTGAGCATGCAAGAGCAAGAAAGATCCTTGTGGGACAGTTCATACCAAGAAAAGGACACAAAACAATAAAAGGTCATAGACAGTGGTACACCACTGTTAAAATTGAAAAAATTGAAATAAAATGACCTATGATTAAATGCAAGTTCTTTGTATCAGATGGTATTTTTAAAGAATTTCAAATTAGCGGTCATGCACAATACAATGTAAAAGGTAAAGACATAGTATGTGCGGCTGTGAGTACTGTAACTCAGCATACAGCAAAGGCTTTAAAAAAAGAGGGAGCACTTGTAGATATAAAAGATGGATATCTGAAGGTTTGGAACATACCAAATTGTGCATTGTCCCAAAGATTTGCAGCAGAACTTTTGGAAACACTGAAAGATTTAGCCGAGCAATTTTCAAACTATATACATTTGGAGGTGAATGATGATGCGCATTAACATACAACTTTTTGCAAAAGCAAGTGGTGCAGGAAGAAATGGAAGAGACAGTAATCCAAAATATTTGGGTGTAAAACGTTTTGATGGTCAGAAGGTTGCTGCAGGTAACATAATAATTAGACAAAGAGGCACGAAGTTTTGGCCCGGTCAAAATGTTGGAATGGGTAGGGATTTTACACTCTTTGCGCTCAAAGACGGTATTGTTAAATTTATTACAAAGAACAACAGAAAGTATGTTGTGGTTGTCGAGGAATAAATTTATCAATTTACAATTAGACTTGATTTTTCAGGAGGAAAGTTCAAATTCATGAAAAAATCAACAACAAGAATTGCCACAATTGGTATAATGTCAGCTTTAGCTACAGGTTTGATGTTTTTAGAGTTTCCAATATTTCCCGCTGTTAATTTTTTAAAATACGATCCAAGTGACATTTTACCACTCTTAGCTGGGTTCATATTCGGACTTTCAGATGGTATCTTGGTTTTGGCGATAAAAGATCTGATGTTTTATCTATTAAAATCTGCAGATATAGTTGGAATCATCATGAATTTTGTAGCTGGAGCTTCATATCTTTTACCGACTGTTTTAACGTACAGATGGCGAAAAAATAGGGTTTTTGAGATAATAGCTTACATAAATGGTGTTTTTATCGCTACCGGTGTAATGATGCTCCTAAATATGATAGTTGTCCCAGTTTATTGGAAAATATCATTTGAAGATACTTTGAAACTTCTTCCGTGGATAGCTGGTTTTAACGCAATTAAGTTTTCCATAGACTCGGTTGTGAATGCATTCATTAGAAAGCGTGTTGAAAAGATCTTTGAAGGGTAAAATATAGGAATTGTTGAAGGGAGGAAAGAAGAATGGCAAGGCCATTTCCTGTACAGAAGACATCTTTTCCAAAAGTAGAGAAAAAATGGTACCTTGTGGATGCTACTGATAAACCACTTGGTCGTTTAGCCACAAGAATAGCACTTTTATTACAAGGTAAAAATGAACCTACGTGGTCTCCACACCTTGATAACGGGAACTTTGTGGTTGTAATAAATGCTGATAAAGTAAAACTAACAGGTAAGAAATTAAATCAGAAAGTTTACTATCACCATTCCGGTTATCCTGGCGGTTTGAAATCTCAAACTGCAAGGCAACTAATTGAAAAATACCCAGAGAGGGTTGTTGAGTTAGCAGTTAAAAGAATGATGCCAAAAACTATACTCGGAAGACATCAATTTAAGAGACTTAAAGTTTACGCAGGAGAAAATCATCCACATACTGCTCAAAAACCCGAGAAAATTGAACTGCTTTAAGTTAAGAGGGGAGGGAAATAAATGGCAAATGTTTACATGGGAACAGGTAGAAGGAAGACCTCTACAGCTCGAGTTTATCTTAAGCCAGGTTCTGGTAAAATAGAAATTAATGGTAAACAATACAGCGATTTTAATGAATATTTTGAAAATAAAGTATGGACACTTCATGCTATAGAACCTCTTAAGATGTTTGGTCTTGAAAATAATTTTGATGTACTTATCAGAGTAAATGGTGGAGGTAAAAACGGTCAAGCAGGTGCTGTTAGGCTTGGATTAGCAAGAGCACTTGTAAGTTATAATCCAGATTTGAGGAAAATGCTGAGAGACAAAGGATTTCTCACAAGAGACCCAAGGATGGTCGAGAGAAAGAAATACGGTCTCAAAAAGTCAAGAAGGGCTCCACAATTCTCCAAACGTTAATTTCCTACTCTGGAATGTTTCAATTTTTCCTTCAACGTCTTGGTGGCAGATGGGTTATTCCATCTGCTACCTTTAATTTTAAAATGTTGAGATGATTTTGATGATAAAAAGGCAGATTATTGAACTTGTGAAAGAAAAAAACGACATCGTTGAAGTCGTATCTGAATATGTCAATTTGCAAAAAGTAGGTGCTAATTACAGGGGCCTTTGCCCGTTTCACTTAGAAACATCGCCATCTTTTTATGTAAGCCCAGCTAAAAATATGTATCACTGTTTTGGATGCGGTGCCTCGGGTGATGTAGTGAAATTTGTCCAGGAAATCGAAAATATATCTTACACTGAGGCTGTTAAAAAGTTAGCTGAACGAGCAGGTGTTGATATCGATATAGACGAAGAAGA
Source organism: Fervidobacterium sp. (assembly GCA_026419195.1). Lineage (NCBI taxonomy): Bacteria > Thermotogati > Thermotogota > Thermotogae > Thermotogales > Fervidobacteriaceae > Fervidobacterium > Fervidobacterium sp. The sequence continues at coordinate 364,316 of JANZZV010000001.1, read as the reverse complement.
TGAGAAACGTAGATTGTACTATTCTTTTTACAAATTGCTACATCAGGAATATTTAAATTCACTGAGAAAATCAAGTAACGTTATAGAATATCTGTACAAACGTGGGTTTTCTGAAAGAGAGATATCGTTGTACGAATTTGGATATTCTCCGATAAATTCATACTTTCCACAAAAAGTAGCTAAAAGCTTAGGTATTTCAAAAGAAGATCTCCAAGCTTTTGGTTTTCTCAACACTGATCCATTTTCTGGAAGGATAATCATACCTATAAAAGATGATTATGGTAGGATAATAGCTTTTGGTGGTAGGTTGGTTGGAGAAGGTGTACCAAAGTACATTAATTCCCAGGATACTATGATTTTCAAGAAATCCTGGATACTTTTTTTGTTTGATCAGGCACGCGAGTACATAAAAAATGTAGACTATGTTGTCATATGCGAGGGTTACTTTGATGCACTTGCATTTCACAGAGCAGGTATCAAAAATACCGTGGCTACCCTTGGAACTGCATTAACAAGGGCACATATTTTAAAATTGAAGAAATATACAAAAAACATATTGCTGGCATTTGATAATGATGCTGCTGGTGTAAAGGCAACTTTAAAAAGCATTGAAATGATCCTTAATGAAGGTTTTAATGTAGCAATTGCAAATTTCCGAGAAGGAAAAGACGCGGATGAGATTTATCAAAAAAGCGGTTCAAAAGAGTTAATAAAAGCTCTTGAAGAATCCATTAGTCCAGAGATCTTTGTCGTAGAAAGACTATCAAGAAAATACGATTTGTCAAACCCGAACGGAATAAACACATTTTTACAAAGTCTGTCGAATTGGAATCGTATCTTTTCTTACAATCCAGTATCAACTGATAAATTTTACGAAGCAATAGCAAAAGTAATTCATGTTGACAAAGACAAGCTAATGGAAATGATGAAATTGTCAAAAGAAAAAGTCGGTAAAACAAGAAAAGACTATTCTAATCAAGTTAAAAACTCACATGCTGAAGATAGGAAGACAAAAATAGCTACAACAGAAGATTATCTAATATACATTTATTATAACTATCCGGAAATATTTAAAACCATAAATTTCAACCCTGATATTCTGGATGGAAAGGCGAAAGAGTTCTTTCTGATAGCAAAAGATTTGAACGTTTCCTTAGAGCAGTTGTCTAAAGATATGGCGCAATTTGTTAAAGAAGCTATTGAAAGGATAGATATGGATGTAGACGATAAGGTCCTTGAATATATAAAGAAAGACATAGAAATCAGAAGCCTAGAGAAAAGAATAGGGGAAATCGATGAGTTAATTAAAAAATCAAAATCTGAAGATGAAAAGAAGATCTTACTTAAAGCTCGAATTGAACTAATAAAGCAAAAGGAAAAAATAAAGAGGTCCTCACTATAAACGAGGAGGTGTTTTTTTGTGTCTAAAACAGTCGTAAAGGAGAATACAGAACTTCAAAAAAAATTGGAAAAGCTTGTTGATTTAGGAAAAAGAAAAGGTTACATCACATACGATGATATAGACAGAACGTTCCCACCTGGAGACGCAGACTCACTCGATAGTAACTTTCTTGATATTGTGTATGAAACACTTGAAAAAAATAAAATAGAAATTAGAGATACTACTGACTTATTGAGTATAGAAGAAGAGGTCAAAGCATACCTTTCGGAAAGTCCTGAAATCTTTGACAGTACAGAACCAAAAGACTTAATAAAGATGTACCTAAGAGATATTGGAAAGATAAGACTTCTCACACCTTCTGAAGAGAGAAGGCTCGCACAACGTGCTCAAAGTGGTGAGCGAAACGCAAAAGAAGAACTTATAATATCCAATTTAAGACTTGTTGTAAGTATGGCAAAAAGATATCTAGGAAAGGGGCTTTCTTTTCTAGACCTCATCCAAGAGGGAAGTCTTGGACTTATAAAAGCCGTTGAAAAATTTGATTGGTCAAAAGGCTACAAATTTTCAACTTACGCAACTTGGTGGATTAGGCAGGCAATCACAAGGGCAATAGCAGATCAAGCAAGAACGATAAGAGTACCTGTTCATATGGTTGAAACTATTAATAAGATACAGAAGATAAAAAGAGAATACGTACAAGAACATGGTGAAGAACCTTCAATAGAGTACATAGCAGAACAAGTTGGAAAACCTGTCGATAAAATTGAGGAAATTTTACAAGCTGCCCCTGAAACTCTTTCACTCGAAACACCCGTCGGTGAAGAAGACGATTCTTCTATGGGAGATTTTGTTGCCGATGAAAGTATAGGCTCTCCGAAGAAAGAAGCTATAAGAATGCTTATGAAAGAAGAGATAGATAAACTTCTTGAAACATTGAACGATAGAGAGAAGATGGTACTTAAAATGCGATACGGTATACTCGATGGTAAACCAAAAACACTTGAAGAAGTAGGTCAGTACTTTGGTGTTACTCGTGAAAGAATCAGGCAAATAGAAGTTAAAGCTTTAAGGAAGCTTAGACATCCATCGCGTAGTCGTTACCTCAGGCTATTGCAAAAGCTCACCGAAGAAGATTAGAATCAAGAGAGATGAGAATATGGTAATTAAGATCGCACTGCGTAACTTTTCGAAGCACTGGAAAATAAGTTTATTAGCTATACTCGGTACATTTGTGGCCACCATGCTTCTTGTTGGTGGTCTTTCTTTAAATGATTCTGTGAGTTATTATCTCAACCAAAAATTGTCCAAAAACTTTGGTAAGATCGATCTAGTGATTAGAGATAAGGCAGATACAATATTTTTACCTAAGGCAATTAACGTTTCTAAGATAGGAAAGGTTCTAAAAAATTTCAAAGAAATCAAGGACTTTGTTCCTGTGAAACTCGCACAAATCCGAGCAAATATTAATGGTAAGTACGTTGATCTCTATGCAATGGCAGTAACAAAAGAACTTGAACGATACATAGGTCGGAAAGTCACAGGTATAACTATAAGCAACGATACTGCTAAAACTTTTAACATAGCTATTGGTCAGAAGATAGAAATAATAACCGCTAAGGGATCATACAATGTGGAAATTCAGTCGTTTGGCGAAGGAGAACTTAACTTCCGCGGTGAGACAGCATCAGGAAACGGAACTATATTTTTACCAGAGGATTTATTTGAAGAGTTTGGTCTCTACACCTTGAAGGAACCAAACGTCTACTTGGTGACACTCGACATGCCTGTGGAATCTCATAAAACTTTTGCCCACACACTTGCGGAATATGAGGGTTCGATTCGTGTCAATGCTGTTAAACATAGGTTGGCAACATCTCCTTTGAGCAAAATAATAGGTTATTTGTTCATCGGGTTCTCAGGCTTTTCGGTAATTTCAAGTTTTTTGTTCATAGCATCTTTTTATGGAATACTTACCGAAGAGCGTAAAGGTTCCCTTGGGGTTTTGAGAGCAATAGGGTATTCAAGAGGTAGTATGTTTAGTATACTATTTTTGGAGGGCTTTATATATCTAATAATCTCTGAAATTGTTGGTGCTGCAGCAGGACTTGGATTTGGCGTATACCTTCTTGAAAAAATAAATTCATTCAGAAGAGAAGATGAATTGTTTGCATTCGTTCAAGATAAAATACCATTTTACATTACTCCTCAAAGTGTATTTTACGCAGTACTTATTGCAGCGTTTGTGCCTGTTTTAATCTTGGTGTACAAAAGCATCGAATTTTCTAACGTCTCCCCTTCTATACTCTACACAGGTAGAGATATAGAAGAACAAAAAAGGAAAGTAACATTCAAAAAGATTATTTATGGTTCTCTGATGTTAATTTTCTTGCTATATTTGTATAACATATCTTATAAATATTTTCTCCTTGGCATACTTATCATCGTGCCATTAATCTACAGAAATAGTCTCATATTATCCTTTTATGGTCTTTCTATCCTGTTGTCTAACACTGCAATGCTGTCCACAGGTACTGCAAAAGATATGCTTATTCGTGCAGCATTTTCGCTTGTAGGTAGTATCTATCTTGTCTTTGGATTTCTACCTTACATAAAAAAAATTCTTGAAAGATTTAAGAGTATCCCTACAATACTCGCTATATCCTATATTGAGAAACACAAAAATCGGAATTTCGCAATTTTTATAGTGTACTCTGTTACTTTGATACTTATATTAATAAGCGCAGTGATTCCTACAAGTATATCAAAGTATATCGAATCGAAAAAAGACGAAGGTGCGTTTGGATACAATTTCATTATTATTGAAAATCCACTTAAAACATTCTTTGGTTCTTACAAATACTTAAACGATGAAACATTTGCCAAAAAATTTGAAGCATTGATACCTGTTCAACTTGTTGAAGTTACTTTCCCAGGGCAAAAAACGAAACACACATTCATAGTATCTGATGAAAAAATTTTTAAACACCTAATTTTACCATCAGAAAAATTAATGAAAGAAATTAAATATATCAAGCCGGAAGATATACCTGACAAGTCCGTATATATTTCTCAAACGATCACAAAATCCAGTAAAGGTGAACATATAAAATTGACGTTGAAAGGCGTTCTACCTGGCATATCTCCGAAAATAACTGAGGAATTTATGATAAAAGGTCTCTACAATCCCGTTGAGGCTTTGCTACCAATGGATGGTATTATAATTTGGAGAAATAGAAAATTCTTTGGTGCAATTAGTGGATATGTTGGAATTATAAAGGATAAAAAATTGGCGTTGGAGGCTCAGGAATTTGTTGCAAGAAAGTTCGACGGTGCTTTTTATATAACAGGAGAAATAGAAAAGCTTTACACTTCTATAGATAACCTTGTGGAATTGTCACTACAATTGTTCTACCTTGGTTTCTTTGCTGGATTTGCCGGATTGGCTATCATAACATTCAGAAATGTATACGTCAGAAAAAAGCATATAGGTATGCTGCGAGCTATAGGTTCAAGTAGCGGTGTGATATTTAAAATGTTTATATACGAATCACTTATGGTTGTTATAATAGCTACAATAGTTGCATTGCTCTCAAGTACCTTAATAATAAGAGATCTTGTAAACTTTGTAAGTCCTTTATTACCATCGTTTAAAGTTGTAATTCCTCTGTGGAAGGTAGGAATGACTTTACTAAGCGTGTTCGGATTAACCATAATCTTTGTTTCAATTCCAGCAAACATATCACAAAAAATTCCACCATCAGAAGCTCTCCGCGTGTTCGATTAAACCAAAAAAATAGTAAAAATAGGGATGTTCCGCATCCCTATTTTTATTTTCTTATTGACAATGTATACTGTAATAGTATAATATTACAAGGGAGTGAAGGAGTTATCCTCAAGAAAAAGAGGTGTTTGGATGTGGTTTAGTGTGGATTTTAATTCACATATTCCAGTGTATTTACAAATAAAAGAACACATAAAAGGAAAGGTTATAAATGGAGAGCTGAAGCCTGGGGAATTTATACCTTCAATAAGAACTTTAGCAAAAGATATAGGTGTGAATTTAAATACTGTTGCAAGGGCTTACAGAGAACTTGAAATAGAAGGTATAATTCGTGTAGAGCGTGGTGAAGGGTACGTTGTTGCAAACATAGAAAACAGCAAGATCAAGTTAGAGTTGGTTGAAGAATTTGAGAAATTTGTTCTAAAATTGAAACAAGTGGGAGTTTCAAAAGATCAAATTTTGAGAATCGTCGAGTTATTATTTGACGCTCAAAAATAAACATAGAAATAAGGAGGTGGCAGAATTGATACTTGAAGTGATTGATTTGAAGAAGTATTACAAAAATATAAAAGCAGTTGATGGTATCTCATTTTCTGTCAATGAAGGAGAAATTTTTGCGTTGTTAGGTCCAAATGGTGCTGGAAAAACAACAACGATTAAGTGTATTCTTGGTCTTAAAAAAAAAGATGGTGGAGAAATTATACTTAATGGAAGTGTTGGATATTTGCCGGAAGGTAAAGAATTGTACCAAAGTTACACTGTTAAACAACTTATTGAAATGACTGCTTCGATTACAAAAGATTTTGATAAAAACAAATGTTTTGAATTTGTTGAGAAGTTTGCCATACCCTTATCAGAAAAAGTTGGAGAACTATCGAACGGACAAACGACGCAACTTTATATGTCTATTGTCCTTTCTCAAAAAGTACAACTATACATACTTGATGAGCCCACTTGGGGTTTAGACCCTATAGTCAGAAACCAAATATTAGATCTGATTCGTACTGTACCACTCGAGAGAAATTCCGTTTTATATACCAGTCATATTCTAAGTGAAGTCGAGAAGATAGCAGATAGGGTGGCAATAATGAACAAAGGAAAAATACTGGAAGTTGGATACCTTGATGACATAAAACAGAAATACTGTGCAATTCGTGTTGATAAAACTAAAATCATAGATGGGTACAAGTACAAAACAACCGAAAAAGAAAGTATATATATAGTAAAAAGAAAATGGGCACAAGAGAATGGATTTGAATGTGAACCTGTTAATTTTGACATAATTTTTGAGGCGATTGTACTCAGCGATAAGACGTCAAAAGATGTTACAAGAGAAGGTGATTAGTTATGAGGAAAGAGTTTTATGATATGAGAGTGAGAATTGTTGGTACGTTGTTTACTTTGGTTGTATTGTTTTTTATAGTTGCACCTTTTCAAAAATTTACATTGAGAATGCTTGAAGGATACTCTGGCACCCCACAGTTAGAAAAGTTCTTACCCCCAAGTATGCTAAACAAACTTAAAGAATGGGACTTCTATATAAATTCTCAATGGTACGGCAAAAACTTCGGACAAATAGTCCCTATAGTTGGTATTATAATGGCGTTTCCACTTTTTGCCAGGGAAGTAGAAAACGGTACTATAGCATTCTTACTTGTAAGAAAAAATAGAAAACAAGTTTTCATCAATAAATTTTTTTCAGGTCTCATTTCACTTTGGTTCATTTTGCTTTTCACCGGATTGTTACCAATCTTCTATTCATTTGCCCTTAACAAAGACTACCAATATCTCGCAGGTATAAAGTTCACAACACAATCATTGTTTGCCGGTTTACTTTGGTTTTGTATAACATTATTTTATTCAGTTATCTTTGATGACCAAGTAAAACCATTACTTGCTGGACTTTCTACACTTGCAATTACAACAGTTGCTGGTATGTTAAAACCTCTGAAATTTTTGAATACTTACACATATGCACTGGGAAATAGTATTTTCCTAAGAAACAGCATTGACTTTAAATACACCTTTGGAGTTATAATATTATCATTAATAATAACACTTTTAGCATACGGGATTTTCTTAAAGAAAGAAGTTTGATTAAAATTAGAACTATTTCATACAGGGAGGTGTTTGGTATGATCGTGGTTACAACTGACTATGTCCCAGGTTATGAAATTACCGAAACTCTTGGAATCGTTGCTGGTAACATAGTCAACTCTAAGCATCTTGGTAAAGACATAGCGGCAGCTTTTAAAACAATTGCAGGTGGTGAGATAAAAAGTTATACAGAACTACTCACTGAGAGTAGAAATATTGCACTTAGGAGAATGATTACCGAAGCAGAAAAACTCGGGGCGGATGCTGTTGTGGGTGTTAGATTCGGCTCAGCTTCTGTTATGCAAAGTGCTGCGGAAATCCTAGCTTATGGAACTGCTGTGAAGTTGAAAAAAATTGAAGGGTAATTCTTAGTGAGGTGTGCGAATGATTTTTTCAAAAAAAATAGTTGAAGAAATTGCAAACTCTTATGGAACACCTTTATACATTTATTCATTTGAAGAAATTCTAAAGAGAATTAATTTAGTCACTGATGTTTTTAGTGGTGTAAACTTTTTACCGACATTTGCTTGTAAGGCGAACAATAACCCGCGTATAATTGAAGTATTTGGAAAACAAGGATTCGGTACAGACATCGTTTCAATAGGAGAATATTATGCCTCCAAAATGGCTGGTATCGATGATGGAAAAATCGTTTGGAACGGTAACGGAAAATCAAAAAAAGATATGGAATACCTTGGACAAAAAGTTAAATATATAAATATCGATTCTCTCGAAGAATACGAAAGGTGGACAAATATACAAACAAATGCCGAATTTTTTCTCAGAGTCAATCCGGATGTTGATCCCAAAACACATCCACACATATCGACAGGTTTGAAAAAGAACAAGTTTGGTGTACACCTTGAATTACTTGAAAAGACCTTGAAAGATAAACGATTAAAGATATCGGGGTTTCACGTACACATAGGTTCGCAAATCACGCATGTAGGAGCTTTTGAAGAAGCTATCTCGAAAGTGGTTGAACTTTCAAAAAGATACGGTTTTTCAAAGATAAATATCGGTGGTGGTTGGGGGATAAACTACAAAGACGATGAACTCAACATCGATAGTTACAAGGAAAAAGTAATTCCTTACTTAAAATCTTTTGATTTAGTTATCCTTGAGCTTGGTAGATATCTCATTGCACCTGCTGGAATACTAGTTCTAAAAGTGGAATACATAAAAAGAACACCGTACAAAACATTTATAGTAGTTGACGGCGGGTTAAATGTGTTAATAAGACCCGCGATGTACAACGCATATCATCGTATTTGTGTTCTTGAACCGTACAACGACAATCCCGAAGAAGAAATTGTGGACTTAGTTGGACCACTTTGCGAGTCCGGTGATATTCTTGCGCTCGAGAGAAAGCTTAAAATCCCGAAAGAAGGAAGCTTTTTAGTGATCGAAGACGTTGGAGCCTATGGTTACGCGATGTCAAATAATTATAACTCTATGCCCAGACCTGCGGAAATACTTGTAACTCAAACTTACAATTCATTCGAAGCCAAGTTAATAAGAAGACGCGAGACATTAAACGATTTATTCCGCAACGTTATTTGATGTACTACAAGGTGCAATTTTGAAAACACCTATTGACAAAATAAACACCTTGTGGCAGAATATAACACGGTCAGTGGCAAACTGACAACAGACGGGGACGTGGTGCAGCCTGGTTAGCACGCCGGTCTGTCACACCGGTGGCCGCGAGTTCAAATCTCGTCGTCCCCGCCAACACTTAAATAGCGAGACCGTTAAAGGTCTCGCTTGTTTTTTTTGAAATCATCTTTTTGTTAGGAGGGAACTTTATGCGTGAGGAACTATACACTTGGAAATACGAACATGTTGCACAGACAGTGAAAAAATCCTTGGAAAAAAGGGCTTTTGAAGTTCATATCGCTAAAAGTGAAGAAGATTTAATTAACTTGATAAATTTAATGATACCACAAGGAGCTACCGTTGCTTCAGGAGGTTCGTTGAGTATCTTAGAGTCTGGTATTTTGGATATGCTTAGAAGTGAAAAATACAACTTTATTGATAGAACTAAAGCAAAAACTCCAGAAGAAAGGAGAAATCTTGAAATTGCAGCATTTTCTTCTGATTTTTATCTATGTAGTGCCAACGCTGTAACTGAAGATGGAAAGTTAATTTTTCTGGATGGAAATGGTAATCGTGTTGCTGCAATCGCTTTTGGTCCTAAGAACATTATTCTTGTCGTAAGCGTAAATAAGGTCGTAAAAAATTTAGATGAAGCTATAGAACGCGTAAGAATGATATCTCCCATGAATGCAAAAAGACTTGAACTAAAAACACCTTGTAATGCTACAGGTTTCTGCCACGACTGTGCATCGGATCAAAGAATATGTAACTACTTTTTAATTGTCGAATCTTCCTTCAGACAACCAAAAAGAATAAAGGTAATTCTTACAACCTTTGAACTTGGTTTGTGATGCAACTTTTTGTTTTTCCGTAATGTGCTTGATACTTTTTCGCATTTATGATAAAATTGTGAAGAAATTAACTATTTAACACCTAGGGGGGACTTTTGTGAAAATTCCGAAACCAACTGTGAAGAGGCTTGGTTTATATTATCGGTGTCTTTTGAGATTCAAAGACGAGGGTGTAAATTTTGTATCGTCGCAAGATATTGCACACCGTTTAAACATAAAACCAAGTCAAGTGAGGAAAGATTTATCGTATTTTGGCGAGTTTGGTAAGAGAGGACTTGGCTATAACGTCAAGAAGTTAGTTAGTGAAATCGCACACATAATTGGTGTTAACAAGGAATGGAATGTAGCGATAATAGGTGCTGGGAATCTTGGAAGTGCCTTGGCAAATTATCCAGGTTTGGTGAAACACAAATTTAGAGTAGTTGCTATATTTGACAACGACAATGAAAAGGTTGGAAAAAAAATCGGTGGTATTACGGTATCCCACATAAATGAACTTAAAAAAATAACTGAGGAACTAAATATAGAAATTGCAGTTGTCGCTGTCCCTGAGAATTCAGCCCAAATAGTTGTAGAACAAATAGAAAGTGTAGGTATCAAAGGCATTGTTAATTTCTCTCCTGTTAAATTAAAAAGCAAATTGCCTGTTGAAGATGTTGACATTACTTTATCATTTGAGACACTTGCGTATTCCATAATAAAAAACTTTCAAAGTTATGATGGAGAAGATACTGAAGAAAAAGTGTAAAAAATGTCCTGACAAATGTCAGGACATTTTTTTATTTTCTATGACTTTTTTGGAAATCACCAACAAATAAGATCAGCTACATTTACTCCAACCACATTTTCTACAACTTGTACAACCTTCTTGTTTCAAAATGCTGTTCTTTGACAAACACGATGGACAATAGGTATTTCCGTCAGCATCAACGTAATATCCTTCGCTCCATTCTAAACCATTCGCTGTCACAAACTTTTCAATTTCTTCGGGTGTCTTCACCGTACCATCTACGACAAAGGTGTCTATCTCTCCAATTTGTGTCTCACCCCAAAGTTCAGCAAAATCATCCACCGCACTTTTGATTTCTTTTGCTAATGCAGGAGTGTACGTTCCTTTGACTTTTCTAAGCTGCTCGAGTATTTCTTCGGCTGACACACCTGCTCTTAGAGCAATCGAACTTAGTCTTCCAATGGCCTCCGCAAGTTCTGTCCCATTAGAAAGGAATATTTCAACAGCTTCTCCATTATCGTCAAAACTTACAGTAATATAAGTGGTTCCCGTGTCTGTTTTGAACTTTCTTGTAACGCTTCTAAGCGTCTCCTTTCTTGGTCTTGGTCGTAACTTGTGTTTTTCATCGAGTAAAAAGAATTGTACCTTTGGTGCATCTTTTGTTTTTAGATTTTTTGCAGCTGTAAGAACCTGCGTTTGCAACGAGCCGTCTCTGTAAATTGTTAATCCTCTAATGTTTAACTTCATGGCTTCAAGGTATATGTTAAGTACGTCTTCTTCTGTGGCACTATTTGGCATATTTATTGTCTTTGATATATTGTTATCGACATATCTTTGAAATGCGTCTTGCATGAGCAAATGATCCATTGGAGATATATCCATAGCAGTAACAAAAACACGTTTTATATGCTCAGGAACCTCGGGTAGATCTTTGAGCGATCCTTTCTCCACTAAACGCTCTTTGATCTTCTCAAGAATCTGAGGTGAAAGTTTTTCCTCAAGGACCCTATTTACATAGAACAAAGGCTCCCTGCCACCGTCATGTTTGTTCATGTAGCGTACATAAGCAAGTAAGAAATTTGGTTCAAGACCACTGCTTGTATCAGCTATGTTTGAAATCGAACCAGTTGGTGCGATAGTTAGAACTGCTACATTTCTTTTACCACTTTTGGCTTCTCTGAAAACATCTCTCAATTCTTCGTCGTATTTACTCATCCCCATTGCAAATGGAACAAAGCCATTTTCTTTGTAATATCTACTCTTTTCAAAAACAGGAAAGCTTCCTTTTTCTCTGGCAATTTTGTTTGATTCGTCATGCCCGTGTAACGCCATAAAGGCTGTCATATCTGCCGCAAATTGTCTCCCTTCATGTTCATTGTAAGGTATATCCATTAAATAAAGTAAGTCTGCAAATCCCATTATCCCTAAACCTATTCTTCTACTCTCTTTAACTGCCCTGGTAATTTTCTCGAGTGGAAAAACATTGACATCTATCACGTTATCAAGAAACCTTACAGCCAACCTTGTTGCTTGAGCAAACGCATTCCAATGGAATTTTCCATCCTTATAAAATTTAGCAACATCTATTGATCCAAGGTTGCACGCTTCGTACGGTGCAAGACCTATCTCTCCACATGGATTTGTACTTTCGATCACCATCTCAGGATACATTGCATAGTATTTATTCATCTCACCAAGGAATGCTAATCCCGGATCACCAGTTTTCCACGCGTTCTTAGCCATCTTATTTATTAATTCCTTAACTTTAATTTTTCTTACGGTACTAGATTTTGGATGTTTAAGTTCTATCTCAGCATCTTCCATGTAAAGTTTCAACAATTCTTGACGCTCCATTGGTATTCCAACCGATATATTAAAAAACTTTAACACTTTTTCGCCATCGTTACCTTCTTTAGCAGTAATAAACTCTTCTATATCTGGATGGTCAATATTTAGTATACCCATAAGTGCTCCTCTACGCCTGTAACCCTGTTCAACCACACCAACTGCTGAATTGAAAACGTGCATAAATGATACTGGTCCACTTGCCTGTCCATGCGTCCCTGCAACAAAACTCCCCTTTGGTCTAAGTCTTGAGAAATTACTACCGATACCTCCTCCAGCTTTGGTTATCAGAGCATATTCCTTTACAGCTTCGAAAATACCCTCTATGCTATCCTCAACTGGTACCACGAAGCAGGCAGAAAGCATGTGAAGGTGATTCCTCGTGTTATAAATTTCCCAATAATCCTCCAAACTCATCTGTTCTAACGGTTTCCACAACAATTCGTGTCTAACTCCCATACCCGAATTAAAAAGGGTGGGACTATTGGGAATAAATATACGTGATTTGAGGAAGTCAAAAAAGATAGATTCCCAAAATTTTACCGTGTCAAGTTGTTCTGTTGGTGATTTTTCCTTTATCAAAGGGTTATTCACAAGTTCTGCAGTTGCAACAACCCTTGCAACACGTCTACATATATCATCCCACTTTGTTTCAAGAAAATCTCCTGATGCACTTTTCAAAAAATACCTCTCTGAGAGTATCTTGTAGGCATTCTTAGATAATTCGACACCTTTCCAATGCTCAATTAAGACAGATAATTCAGAGTACATAAATACCCCTCCTAAGCTCCTAAATGTAAAAACCTTTAAACACCATGGTATTATACCATATGTTGTGCTTTATATGCAACACATACAAAACATAGCACAATGAGATTTGGCAAGCAACGGATAGATAATTTCACATATTTATCTTTCAGGATCGCTCTTTGACATTTTTGGATGGTTGACTAAACCAATTTTGCCAACAGCGTAGGAAAGCAAAATGAACGAGGAAATAAAATAAGAGCTTCTAACACCAAGAACATTGCCGAGTACACCTAAGAGGAATGTACCAAGTGGTGAACCACCTGTATTTATAAAAGAATACAGTGACATGATTCTCCCTTTCATCGATGAAGGTGATAGGAATTGTGTCCTGCTGTTTGTTATGTTGAAGAACGACGATTGGCAAGCACCTATCAACAATGCGCTGTATGGAGTGAGTTTCGGATACAAAGCTGCAACAAATACGTTTAGACCTATTATAAGTAATAGTATTTCTTCATGAAGTTTTATCAACCGTTCAGGATTAATAGCCGCAACTATATTAGCACCTATAAACGCACCAATTCCCATGAACCCCATTATAATACCGTAGCCAACGATATCTGATTTCACAACACTTTTCACAAAAGCTTGCATAAGCATTCCAAACGGCATACCAAAAAGAGAATACACACTGAGACCTAATAAAGTAGAACTTATATTCTTGTCTTTGAGGGTATATTTGATACCATCCACAAGATCCACAAAAAATTTTCTCAGTGAATTTTTCGTATTTGATTGAACAGTTGGTTGCTCTGGAATAATTAGCAACACAACCAAAAGAGGAAGAAACGATATTGCATTGATTATAAATCCAACTTGTAAACCATAGTATTTGACAACGAACCCTGCTATTGTAGGACCAACCATACGTGCAACGTTGAATATCATAGAATGCAACGCTAATGCATTTGGTAACAAAGTCTTTTCTACCACAGAGGAAATAAAAGTATTCCTTGAAGGCAAGTAAAATCCACTTGTAATCCCCATTGCCAAACTTAAAAGAAGCAAAAAAACGGGTGAAAGAAGACCTTTCCAAACAAGATATGCCATCACAAAGGCGTTGAGAGCATCAATCAACTGCGTAAAAAACAGTATGGTCTTAGAACCAAACCAATCTATCATAACACCTGCTACCGGGGAGAAGAAAACAGAAGGAAATCCTTTTAAAAAGGCAATCAATCCTATGAATCCTGCAGCTTTCTGTTCAGAGAATAAACTAACAGCTACCCACCCTCTTAGAGTGGTATCGATCCAAGAACCAATTAAAGATATGCTCTGAGCTATCCAAAATTTTCTGTAATGCTTGTTTTTCAACGCTCTATAAGGATTCATATACTTCGCCATACGAACTAATTTTAACACATATAAAGAATCACGCAAGAAAGGAATTACAGGAAAGCAGAAGAAATAACTAAAGATCTTGATTTAATCAACTCTAATGGCTATTATTAAACAATATTCAGATTTTGAACATTGCAAACATTTTGCTTTAATTATACTTGAATTGTACCGGTAACGTTACCAATACAATTATTAATCAATCAATTAACTATAGCAAAAAACAACTAACAAAGGGGGACTAAATATGGAAATCTATGGTTCAGACTACTATCCAGAACATTGGGATGAAAGCGTTTGGGACGAGCATATTCAGCTAATGAAAAAATATGGAGTTGAATGGGTACGTATAGGTGAATTCGCATGGAGCGTTGTTGAACCAAAGGAAGGGGCATACGATTTTTCTGTGCTCGATAAGGCAATTTCAAAGTTAAAAGAAAATGGCATAAGGATAATACTTGGAACGCCAACAGCAACACCTCCTGCGTGGCTTATAAGAAAATATCCAGAAATTTTACCAGTTGATTATAAAGGTCAACTTAGAGAGTTTGGAAGTCGTAGGCATTACTCTACAAATTCTAAGGTTTATCGTGAATACGCAATGAGAATCACAGAAGAGTATGCTAAAAGATATGGGAAAGAAATTGATATTTGGCAGATTGATAACGAGTTTGGTTGTCATTCAACAACTTATTCTTTCAATGAAGATGATAGAAGAGCATTCATACAATGGCTTAAAGATAAGTACAAAACTTTGGACAATCTGAACAAATCTTGGGGTACTGTGTTTTGGAGTCAGGTTTATAGCGATTGGGAACAAATTGTATTTCCAATAAATACTCCTACATTTGAAAACCCCCACCAAATGCTTGATATATATAGGTTTATGTCTGATAGCTCAATTGATTTTATGAATCTGCAAATAAGTATTATCAGAAAATACTCAGATAAACCTATCACACATAATTTTATGGTTGATTTCATGGATATAGATTACAGAAAAATGTCGAAAATTTTAGATTTTGTATCTTGGGATAATTATATTGCAACAGTTGATTACGACCCTTTGAGACAATCAGCCAATCACACGTTAATGCGATCTTTGAAAAAGGCACCGTTTTTGGTAATTGAACAACAACCGGGCCGTGTGAATTGGAGGGAAGTAAACGAAAATTATGGAGCAGAATATTTGGGAATGTGGATAAAGCAAGGTTTTCTCAATGGTGCTTTTGGTGTTATGCCGTTTAGGTTTGATCAGATAAGGTTTGGAGCTGAACAATATCACGGAGGGCTCGTTGATTACGCTGGTAGAAAGACGAAAAGACTGGAGGAATTTAACAGAGTTAAATCAGAAACTCTCGGTGTTTTGGAGCCTAAGAGAGAGGTTGCCGTTTATTTTAGTTATGAAAATGAATGGATCCACAGGATAAATCACGTCAATAGAAAGTTTAGGTATTGGGATAGTGTGGTCGAGATATTCAAATCCATAAGAAAGCTGGGTTATAATGTTGACTTTGTTTTCGATGACGATGATATCCAGGACTACAAAGTTTTAATAGTTCCCTACGCCTTCAAAATCAGTAATGTTTTTGTTGAGAAGATAAAGAAATTCAAAGGAATGGTCTACATAACTTGTATGTCAGGTTTGAAAGACGAGCAAAATTGGATAGTTGAAAGAACTCCACAAGGCCTCATAGAAGAAGTGGGTATAGAAGTAATGGACTTTGGAGCTGTCAATAAATGTAGTGGATTTATATTTAATCAGAAAATCGAAGTAGGATACTGGAAAGATGAAATTGAAGTCTTTGATGCAAATGTAATTGGGATCTTCGAGGACGGTTCACCGTTGGTTACAGAAAAACATGGAAGATTTTACATAACAGGTGTTCTAGATGAAGACGGCTGGAAGAAGCTTCTTTCCTATTCCTTAAATCCAAAGTTTGTTGGCATAGACGCTGAGTTTTCTGAAACGAGAAATTCGGAAGTTTACGTGTTAAACTTGAGAAATTCAAAAAACATAATTTATATGGGCAACAAGAAAATCGAATTTGCACCATTCGAATTAAAAAAATTGTGAGGCGATAAGTTGTGAAAAAGTTTGTTACAATAAGAGATATTGCAAAAGAAGCTGGGGTTTCGATAAACACTGTTTCTCGAGCTCTAAATGATAAACCGGATATAAATATTGAAACAAAAAGAAAGATAATCGAAATAGCAGAAAAACTTGGATACATAAAAGACGTAACTGCACTATCTCTTAGGTACGGGCTTACGAAAGTCATCGGTGTTATACTTGAAGATAGCTCTAATCCGTTTTTTTCCGAAGTACTAAAAGGAATAGAAATTGGTGCAAAAGAGCGTGGGTTCAATGTCATTTTCATGAATACTGAAAAGGATTATTCGCTTGAAGAGGAAGCCGTAAAAACAATGATTGGGCGAAGAGTTGATGGAATAATAATTTCTCCAACACAAGAGAGAAGTGATGATATAAAATTCTTAGTTGAAAAGGATGTACCTTTTGTAGTACTTGGAGTCCATTTTGACGATATCGATATTCCGGAGGTTTACACCGATGATGTTAAAGGAGGGTATTTAGCGGTAAAGCATCTTATACAAACTGGAAGGAAAAAAATTTTGTTTCTTAACGGATATTTGTACAAATCCGTCGCCAAAATGAGACTGGAAGGTTACA
Organism: Fervidobacterium sp.; assembly: GCA_026419195.1. NCBI lineage: Bacteria > Thermotogati > Thermotogota > Thermotogae > Thermotogales > Fervidobacteriaceae > Fervidobacterium > Fervidobacterium sp. Next base: position 347,171 of record JANZZV010000001.1, on the reverse strand, counting down.
AAAAGGCACTCCAGGAATTCGGTTTAAAATACGATGAGAAACTTGTTTTTGAATTGGAGGAAGGATACGAAAATGCTTACAGTACAATGAAAGAGATTCTCAAGAAAGATATAGAATTCGACAGTGTGTTTTGTTTTAACGATGTTTTTGCATTTGGCGTAATTGGAGCCCTGAAAGAAGAGGGTGTAAACGTTCCAAAAGATATTGCGGTCGTTGGGTATGATGATATTTCATTTTCTAAGTTTTTCACCCCTTCACTAACAACTGTTAGAATTGATAAAATATCGGAAGGTCGTCAAGCATTTGAAATGCTGCATCAAATATTAACAAAAAAGGCTAAAAGAAACCTAAAAAAAGTTCTTGATGTTGAACTGGTTGTTCGCGAGTCTTCAGTATGTGAAATAGCGACTGATGAAGGGAGTGTTTAAGATGTTTGTATCTTCGCTAAATAGCCAAGAACTGAAAAAAATAACAGGTTACAGAAAATCTGATAGTAGTGAACTGTTAATCCAACTGGAAAAGATTCACCTTGGTTACAAGGTTGTTATCGAAGCAAAAGGTGTTCTTGATGAGTTAGAAGTTTTTTCCTTACCAAAGCCGGAAAGGCTGTTAATAAATAATTGGCAATCTTGGGGACCCACAAGAGTAATAGACAAAAATTTCAAACTGGATTTTCCAAGCGAATTGATTCAGAAATTTGGATTCAGTGCCTCGATTATGCCTGATGTATATTTTGAAAGGTTAATTAGCGATTATTTTATTTGCTCTGATAATTTCGTAATAGGTGCCCTTGAATCAAGATTCGGGCATCCTTATTTTGAAATACACGAAAATTCTATAGTTGTAAAGTTAAAATACTTTGGCAAAGTTCTTGATGATTGGACAAGATTGGAATCTTTTGTTATTCTTTTTACTAACCCAGATATTGGTTTACCTCACTATGCTGATTTGATAGCAAGGGAAAATAAAGTTGTCTATAAGCGAAAAAATTTAATTGGTTGGTCAAGTTGGTATCAATATTTCTTAGATTTTGATTACGATAAACTGTGTTCAAATTTGTCATTTTCAAAAGATTACAATTACGATGTTTTCCAAATAGATGATGCTTGGGAAAAAGATATTGGTGACTGGGAAGTTAACGATAAATTTGAAAGTCTAGAAATAATTTCGACCAAGATAAGAGAATATGGATATACTCCCGGTATATGGCTTGCACCGTTCAGTGTTGCGGAAACTTCAAAGCTTTACAACCAACACCCAGATTGGGTTGTTAAAGATTGCGATGGCAATCCTGTCGTTGCTTACGAAAATTGGAACAAGAAAATATACGCTCTTGATACAACAAATCCAGACGTTGCAGAGTGGTTAAGTAAGCTGTTTTACAAGCTAAAAAAGCTAGGATTTGACTATTTCAAAATTGACTTTCTCTTCGCTGGTGCAATTCAGGGTAAGAGGTACAAAGACGTAACTCCAGTCGAGGCTTACAGAATGGGAATGTCTATTATAAGACATGCCGTTGGTGAATCGTTTGTACTTGGATGTGGTGCTCCGTTGTTGCCAAGTGTGGGTTACGTTGATGGTATGCGTATAAGTGCAGACACAGCACCCCATTGGGATCCAAACGGACCAGATATAGGTTATCCAAATGCTTATTATGCACTTAGAAATGTACTCACAAGAGCTTTTATGAACAATGTTCTTTGGTGGAATGATCCAGATTGTTTGATGTTAAGAAAAGAAAATACACAACTTAACGATTGTCATAGAGAGCTGTATGCGTATGTATCTTTACTGCTTGATAATATGATAATTCAGAGCGATAACTTATCATTAGAAATAGACAAAAAGCTTTGGGATTTTATTTTGGAATATAGAAAGTTTGGAAAAAGGTTTTTTAAAGTGGAAGGTATATTGGATGGTGAATACAGAATAACAAGTTGTGCAATTAATGGATGTGACAAGTTAATAATTAAAGACTTGAAACAAGCAAAGTTCGATGTTTTTCTTGATAAAAAGGGAGTAGGTCTTGTTAAAAATGTTGAGAAAAGAGAAGATGGTAGAACGTTCAATTACTACACCGAAAGCAAAATAAAGTTGGAAGGTGAGGAAAAATGATGGAAAGAAGATGGAATATACTCACTAATGAATGGGTACTTGTTTCTGCGTATACACAGTCAAGACCAACGAATCCAGTAAATACTTGTCCTTTATGTCCTGGTGGTGATGAATTTTCGGATATTTATGACCTTGCATCTTTTGACAACAAATTTCCTTCTATGAAACTATCTGCCCCAGATGTGAAATCTTTAAGCGAGATCTTCAAAAAAGAAAAGTCAAATGGACAATGCGAAGTGGTAGTTTACACAATTGAGCACGACAGTGCGATGAGCCTTATGCCAGTTCATCAAATAGAAAAACTAATCAATATGTGGATCGACAGATATGTAGATTTGTCGCAGTATCCATCTATAAAGTACGTATATATCTTTGAAAATCGTGGTAGGGAAGTTGGTGCCACTTTACCACATCCACATGGTCAACTGTATGCCTTCCCGTTTTTACCAAAGAGAATAGATGTGAAAATTAATGCGCTTTCTGAGTATTTTGATAATAACGGTCGATGTGGGATTTGTGATGTAGTTGAGCAAGAGCTAAGATTAAAAGAGCGAATCATATATGAGAATGAAAGTTTTATCGCCTTAGTACCGTTTTACGCAAGGTGGCCTTACGAAGTGCATGTGTACCCAAAAAGACACGTAAGTACAATTGTCGAGTTTGAAAACGAGGAAAGACACCTCTTGGCAAAAACCCTAAAAGTTGTTACAATGAAATATGATCTGCTTTTTCAACAAGCGTTTCCGTACATGATGATGCTTTTCCAAGCACCAGTCAACGATGTAAGGTACAATCATGCATTCCATTTTCATATAGAGTTTAACCCAGTTAAGAGGGACAAAGACAAGATAAAATGGATGGCAAGTGTAGAAACAGGAACCTGGGCTTTCATAAATCCTAAGGTACCTGAAGAAGCGGCAAAGGAATTAAGAAATGTGGAGGTTGTTGTATGAACGAGAAGGTTATAGTTTATTCTCCAGGAAGAGCAAATTTAATAGGAGAGCACACTGATTACAACGATGGATTCATATTACCATTTGCAATAAAAAGGTACATCAGAATCGAAATTGAATCATCGAAAAAATTCAAGTTGTTTTCGGAACAAACTAAAAGAGGTATTGAGTTTCTACAACCGGAAAAAACAAACTCTTGGGCTGATTATGTTATAGGTATGATTGTGAAATTGAGAGAACACGGATACGAAGTAGAACCTTTCAGTTTAAAGATTGATTCTGATTTACCAATGGGAGCTGGTTTGTCAAGTTCAGCCGCTCTCGAAGTTGGAACAGGTTATGCAATTTCTCAGATCATGGGTTATGAAATACCAAGAGAAGAACTTGCAATGATTGCCCATGAATGTGAAGTTGAATTTGTAGGCGTACGATGCGGCATAATGGACCAGTATGCTGTTGCTTTGTCTAAAGAAAATCACGCATTATTCATAGACACAATGACCAGAGAATACAAATACATTCCATTTCACCTTGATAGTACGAAGTTGTATTTAATCGATTCTGGTATAAAACATGAGTTAGGTGTATCCGAGTATAATAAACGAAGGAGAGAATGCGAACTTGCACTTGAATCACTCGGAAGGAAAAGCTTTAGAGAGGTTACTCGTGAGGATATCGACAAGATATTAGATCCTGTTTTAAGAAAACGTGCATTACATGTTGTAACTGAAAATGAAAGAGTATTAAAAACTTTATCTGCTTTGGAAACTGATAATCTACCTTTGGTTGGTAAGTATCTGTACGAGTCGCATTACAGTCTAAAAGAAAATTACGAAGTTTCCTGCGAAGAAATTGACTTCATAATAAACCAGCTCGAAAATTATCCAAATGTACTTGGTGCCAGAATAGTTGGTGCAGGCTTCGGTGGTAGTGTAATAGTTCTTGCAAAGGATGATTTTAAAAGTACATTTGAAAAAGTTGCTGAAAAATACAAAATAAAATATGGTATAGTACCTAAGTTGATGGATGTTGAAACAAGTGATGGAGTGTTTAGAAAATAACAAAATCTATTTTTTGGCGTTTTAAAAGATTAAGTTAGATACAAACAGGAGGATATGAGATGTTTGAATTTTCTTATAAGCTCGCAGGAGAAATTGTCAAATATGCTAAGTTGATTACTGATGCTGGTTTTACAAAAGGTACTTGGGGAAATATAAGCTTGAGATACGATGAACTCATTTATATCACACCTTCTGGTTATCCTTACGATATTTTAAAACCCGAAGAAATAGTCGTGGTGGATTTAAATGGCGAAAAGTTTTACGGAAATTTGAACCCGTCTTCTGAATTAGCATTACATATACAAATATACAAAAGCCGTGAAGATGTACGAGCAATTATCCATACTCACCCGGTTTATTCAACGATAGTTTCTTTGATTACTAATGAAATACCTCCTTTAGTTGAAGATGGTGTAATGATACTTGGCGAGTGTTTGAAAGTCTCAGATTATGCACTACCAGGTACGTGGGAGTTAGCAAAAAATGCTACAAAAGCACTAGGGAAAAATAATTGTGTGTTTTTGCAAAATCATGGACTTGTGTGTGTAGGAGAAAACCTTCAGGAAGCATTTGTAGCCACACAAGTTGCTGAAAAAACTGCTCAAATCTACGTGGAATCGTTAAAGGCGGGAAACCCGAAAATAATACCCCAAGAACATGCCAAGCTACTTAGAGAAAAATATTTAACTTCTTACAGGCAAAAATAGTCGCAAAAAGGTTATCAAGAAACTGCCAAAAACGGTCAGCTTCAAAAGCTGACCATGTTTATTTATAATACCACTTCAAGCTAAAGAGAAAACAACTTTTCGGCATTTCTCTTCAACCACATTTTACTTTCTTTCCAATCTGGTTTGTAAAACTCAACGATTCTCCAAAAATTTTCACTGTGATTCATTTGAATAGTATGAGCTAATTCGTGAACTATTACATAATCTATTACATTAGTAGGTGCCATTATAAGTCTCCAATTTAGCGAAATAATTCCCCTGCGAGAGCAGCTTCCCCATCTACTTTTAGTATTTTTTACCACGACCTTTTTGTACAACAAACCCGTTTGTTTCGAAAGTTCTGCTGTACGTCTTGAAAGGTATTCCTCTGCCCTTTTTCTTAGGCAATATGTAATTATTTTCTTTGCATTGTTTAAATAACGCTTGTGTAATAGTATACTTTTCTCTGTGAAAACAAATGGACAACTTATCTGTTCAGAGATTCGTACGTTGATTTCTTCACCAAGATAGGAAACTTTCAAACTATTATTCAATAACCTGTCAAAAAAGATCTTTTCTTGACTCTGTAACTTTTCAAAAGATTGTTTTATCCAGTTACTACATATACGCAACACATTTATGATGTCACCTGACTTTGCATTTGGTGGTACAATCAACAACAACATTTTTTCATTGCTAACTTTAATCTTATAAGAGTTCCTCTTTTGCTTTATGACTTTCACTTTTATTTTTACATCCTCTAAACTAATCTCAAGTATTCCTTTGCTAAATTTACTCATAGATCAATTCAGTAAACTCATTGTGAGTATAATTTATTTTCTTACCAAGGATATTTTCCAAGCGTTCCTTGAGCAAAGAATGATCAGGGAGGTGTATAACGTTGAAACCAAAGAATTTAGCTGTTTTTATGTTTTCCTCTTTATCATCTATAAATAAAGACTCAAATGGATTTAGGTTGAAATTAAATATCAATGTCTGATAAATCTCTACCTCAGGTTTAATCTGTTTAACAAATCCAGATATTATCATACCGTCGAATATTTTGAAAAACTCGAATTTTTTGTACACATAATTAAAGTTTCCTCTGCTAAAGTTAGAGAGTACGTATAATTGATAACCCATTCTCTTAAGTGGCATAAGTAGTTCTACATTTTCAGAAATTGGCGTTAAAAGTTCTGGTACCTTCAAGCTCATTTTCTCTATGTATTCTTTGTACTCTGGAAACTTTTCTTTGAACATATTCCAAAGTTGTTCTTCTGTAATTTCACCTTTGTCCATAAGATTCCACTCAACCGTATCAAAAACATTTTTCCACAAAAAAATAGCTACTTCGCTACCGAATTCTTTTACCATATATTCGTATGGTCTCCAATCAATTAATACTCTACCAAGGTCGAATATTATATTCCTTATCACCATCAATATCTTCCTCCCAGTAAACTCCACAAATACTTCACCAACAATTATACCCTGTAATTAAATATATTCAACATGCATAATAAAAGATATTGTGGTATAATTAATTTACAAACGATGCAAAAGGTATGTATTTTTGGGGAGGTGTTTTGAAGGTTTGGATGAAAAGAACATAGAATTTGAGACTGGAAAAAGCTACTGCTTGGTTGTGCACAACAAAAGTTATGGTAAGCATATTTTAAAGAAGTTCATTTGTGGAGATTTGGAAAACAACTTGATTATCGAGCCTGATAGCAACATAGGCATAGACGACATCAGAGAAGTTATAGATTTTCTTGATTTCAGGTCAGCAAACGATAAAAAAACAGTTGTAATACTCGAGGCAGACAAAATGACACAAGAAGCAGCAAACGCATTTCTCAAAACTCTTGAAGAACCTCCTGAATATGGAATTATTATTCTTGTGACTTCTCGCTATGCTTCTTTACTACCAACGATAAAGAGCAGGGTTCAAAAGATAAATGTTAAATTTCCAGCTTTGTCGAATGATTTAAGTGATTTTGAGAAACATATTGTCTTTTGGAATTTTGACTACCTTGAAAGAATTAAGAACGGCGACTATGTTGTTTTAAGCGAGGATGATTTACAGAACGACGAAATAGATGAACTTAGTGCGTCGTTAACATTGAAATCGTTAGTTGATAAGTATCAAGCACTTCCTTTCGATGAGTTCTTGAAATTCACAGGGAAATTATCTAAGATAAACAATTTTAAATTTCTCAAGATATTCAGTAAAGTTATTAGCTGGTACATTTTTCAAAAGAATGACTTATCTAAAGGAGAGAAATTAAAATACTTAAAGATTTGCGATGAAATTCAAAAAAGTAAACTCGCCAATTTTAATTATCAATTAACTTACCACGTACTTCTTCTTGGACTAAGAGGTGATAACCTATGAGTTTTCAAGCAACGGTGTATGGTGTAGAATTAATGCCAATGGGTAAGATAGTCTACTATGGTGACAATGGAGAAGAATTTAAGTACGGAGATTACGCTATTGTTTTAAGCGAATTTGGAGTGGATTACGGTAAAATATTGCTTGGGCCGAAAGATATAAGTATAGACGATGTAGATTATGAGATAAAACAAATAATGCGTAGGGCAACAGAGGAAGATCTTAGGATAATTGAAGAAAATCAACAAATCGCAAAAAGTGCAAGGGAAATAACAATAGATTTGGTAAAAAAACATGGACTTCCAATGAAAATACTGCAATCTAAATATATTTTTGATAGAAGCAAGCTTGTCATTTACTTTAGTTCCAAGACACGTGTTGATTTCAGGGAACTTGTAAAAGATATAGCTAAGGAATTTAGAACGCGGATTGAACTTAGACAAGTAGGTGTAAGAGATGAGATGAAATTCATAAGAGGACTGGGACTGTGTGGATTGAAAAGTTGTTGTTCGTATTTCTTAAGAGAATTTGACAGTATAACATTGAAACATGCCAAAAGACAACAAATGATGATCAACACATCTAAGATAACAGGACCGTGTGGTAGGCTGCTGTGTTGTCTTATGTACGAACACGACTTTTACATAGAAATGTTAGAGAACATTCCAGACGAAGGGTCAACGATTTATTATGATGGCAAGATTGCTAAGGTGATAACTGTAAATGTGTTTCTTTCAAGAGTCACTCTCCAAACAGACGATGGGGAAATGGTTGCATTACCATTTTCCTATTTTAAGGGGGGAGAAAATGCAGGAAATTGGAAAGTTATTGATCATGGTCGGAGCGATGATTATTATAATGGGATTGACGATGTTTCTGATATCGAAGATGAGTGATTTAAAATGGTTGCCAGGTGATATTGTGATAAGAAAGAAGAATTTTGTACTCATTATACCTATAACATCTATGATTTTGTTAAGTGTGATCTTAACGGTGGTGCTAAACATTATCTCTAAGTTATTTAAATAAACCGGGGTGATAAGAGTGTATATAGGACTAGACCAAGGGACAACAAGTACGAGGGCTATTCTTTTTAACGAAAATTTCAGTATTATACACGAAGCCAGACGAGAATTCAGACAGATATATCCGAAGGAAGGTTGGGTGGAACATAATCCAGAAGAAATTTGGCAAACAGTGACGGAAGTAATTGAAGAGTGTAAGAGAGTTGCACAGGCGAAAGGTGGCCAGATTCGTGTCATCGGTATCACAAACCAAAGAGAAACAGTTGTAGCCTGGGATGAGAAGGAAAAAAGAATTCTTTACAACGCCATCGTATGGCAATGTAGAAGAACATCGGAAAGATCAAGTGAACTAAGGAAGGAATTTGGGAGAGCTATAAGGGAAAAAACGGGACTTGTAGTTGATCCATATTTTTCCGCAACAAAAATAGAATGGTTATTGAATAATGTTGACGATGTAAAAAAATCAGCACAAAACGGCACGTTGCGATTTGGTACAATAGATTCTTTCCTCGCATGGAAATTGACAGGTAAACATGTTACAGATGTTTCAAACGCATCAAGAACTATGCTTTTTAACATACACACACTTGATTGGGACGACGAACTTTTACAACTCTTTGGTGTTGAACGAGATTTCTTACCAGAAGTGGTTGATACTGCACAATACATTGGTGAAACACAAGACGGTATACCTGTTGCGGCTCTTGTAGGTGACCAGCAATCAGCACTTTTTGGTCAGACTGCGTTTGAGACAGGCGACGTTAAGTGTACACTCGGGACTGGTAGTTTTATCCTTATGAACACTGGGGAAAAGATTATTGAATCGCAACATAATTTACTTAGCACTGTAGGTTGGAAGATAGGTGCTGAAATTATCTATGCAATCGAAGGCAGCGTTTTTACAACTGGAACCCTGGTTAACTACCTTATAAAGAATTTAGGTTTTGCGAAGGATAGTTCAGAACTAACGGAATTGGCACTCCAAGTTGGAAACAACGGAGGAATATATTTTGTACCCGCTTTAACTGGACTTGGAGCACCTTATTGGGATCCATTTGCTCGTGGTCTCATCGTTGGTTTAACTCCAGGGACTGATAAAAGACATGTAATCTATGCTGCTTTTGAGGGAATTGCATTCTCCGTTGGACAGCTTGTTACATTGATGGAAAAAGAAAGTAAGATAAGTATTAGAACCCTGAAAGTGGATGGAGGAGTATCAAAAAATAACCTTATTATGCAAATATTATCTGATACCGTTCAAAATGTGGTTGAGAGACCAGTAAACAGGGAAACAACAGCTCTTGGGGCAGCCAGTTTGGCAGCCATTGCAATGGGATGGGTTAATAAAAGTAAGCTGAAAGAGATAAGGCAAATAGATAGAATATTTACTCCAAAGGAAAATCGCAAGGAGGAATTTGAAAGGTGGAAACAAGCAGTAAACCGTTCATTGAATTGGGGCTCTTGACCGAAGATGAAGTAGTAGGTTTAGGTGAAAAGTTGGCAAATTGCTTAAATGAAGGTGATATACTTTTGTTATCTGGAGAGATTGGTTCTGGTAAGACTACTTTCGTTAGAGGATTTGTTAAGGGACTGGGTTGCTGTTCTTCAATTGTGACAAGCCCGACATTTACTTTAATGAATGTTTATAATTGCACGAAGAAAATTTTTCACATAGATGCTTACAGATTGAATGGAATTGAAGAGGCTTTCTTTGTACTCGGAGGCGAACTTGAAAGCCGAGATGGAATATTTATAATCGAATGGGGAGAATTAATAGTGGAATTTTTTAATGATGATACGATCAATATACGATTTGAACACGTTGATGAAAAACGTCGAAGATTAACATTGATAACCTCTGAAGACCGAATAAATATCATCAGGAGGTGTATATAGTTGGCAAATAATGAAAATGTGCCTAAGAAAAAATTCTCACGGTTAGAAAAAGAGGCTAGAAAAAGTAGGGAAGAGAAGATCTCTATCCCGAATGAATTGCCTGCTATAGCAATGAGAAGTAATATGGTTATATTTCCAAATACAGTTGTACCATTTTACGTTGGTCGCGAAATATCACTTATGGCTCTTGAAGAAGCTATGGAAAAAACAAATCAACTTTTATTTGTCGTTAATCAAAAAGATCCAGCTATAGAAAATCCGACGGAAAAGGATCTTTACAAAATAGGTACAATTGTGAGAATCATACAAATTGGGAAATTGCCGGATGAAACTTTTAAGGTTCTCGTCGAAGGAATAACACGCGCAAAATGGATTAAGAATGTTGGAGAAAAGTTTTTCAAGTTTGAAATCGAGATTTTAAGAGCACGATATGGAAAGTCTAAAAGATTGATCGCCTTAATGAGAATGGTCAAAGAAGAATTACACAAATACGTTCAATACTCGCGTAAGATTCCTCCAGAAACATTAATGTTGCTTGAAGACGTAGACAATCCAGATGTGTTTGCTGATATAGCTGCTTCTTTGTGTCCTGGTTCAATTGAAGAAAAGCAAGAACTACTTGAGGTAGTGCATCCAGCTTCAAGACTTGAAAAGATTCTTGACATACTTGCTCGTGAAACTGAATTACTTGAAATTGAACAACAACTTGATCAAAAAGTTAAAGAACGAATAGAGAAAACACAAAGAGAATATTATTTAAGGGAAAAATTAAGGGTTATACGTGACGAGCTTGGTGGAGAAGAGGATGTTGAAATAAAAGAGATAAAAGAAAAAATCAGCAAAGGGAATTATCCAGACTTTGTTAGAGAGAAAGCACACGCTGAGTTAAACCGTCTTGAAAAAATGTCACCATATGCACCAGAGGCAACGGTTGTAAGAACGTACTTAGATTGGATATTGAACCTACCTTGGTATGAAAAGACAGAGGATACAGAAGATATACAATTCGCAGAGAAAGTTCTTGAAGAAGATCACTATGGTTTGGAAGAGCCAAAAAGGAGGATTCTCGAGTATCTTGCAACAAGAAAATTGTCTGATAAAGCCAAAGCACCGATAGTGTGTTTTGTAGGCCCACCAGGAGTTGGTAAAACATCGCTTGCAAGGTCTATAGCAAGAGCGATGAATAGGAAATTCGGCAGGATGTCACTCGGTGGCTTAAGAGATGAAGCAGAAATAAGGGGTCACAGGCGTACGTACGTTGGTGCATTACCGGGTAGAATAATTCAACTTGTAAGAAAATTAGGCGTTAAGAATCCTGTCATTTTGCTTGATGAAATAGATAAAATGGGGATAAGTTTTCAAGGTGATCCTGCTTCTGCTTTACTTGAGGTCTTGGATCCAGAACAAAACAAAGAATTTGTGGACCATTACATAGAATTACCTTTCGATCTGTCAGAAGTATTGTTTATTACAACTGCAAATGTTTTGTACACAATTCCACCAGCATTACGTGATAGAATGGAAGTAATTGATATATCAAGTTATACGGATGTTGAAAAGTTCCACATAGCCAAGAACTACATTATACCTAAAATAGCTTCCGAGTTTGTCGATCAAAAAGAAAAGATATTTACATTTAAAGACAACGCTATAAAAAAGATTATAAATGAGTATACTATGGAACCTGGTGTACGTGAGCTTGAGAGAGAATTGAGAAGTGTTGTAAGAAAAGCAACCTTAGAGTTTGTAAAATCTGGAAAGACTGTAGTCATTACAGCGGAAAAAGTTAGAGAATATCTTGGTGCAGGTAAGATAAAGGAAGAAGACAAAATAGAAAAACCAATGGTTGGCGTGGCTACGGGTTTGGCCTGGACACCAAATGGTGGAACAACGCTTTACATAGAGTCTTCACTAATACCAGGAAATGGTAGTTTAATAATCACCGGTCAACTCGGTGATGTTATGAAAGAATCAGTAAGAATAGCACTCAGCCTCGTAAGAAAACTGGTTGGTGATAGTTATGCTGAAAAATTTTCGAAAAATGACATACACGTACATGTGCCAGAAGGAGCTGTTCCAAAAGATGGTCCCAGTGCAGGTATAACCATAACCACTGCTTTGATATCAGTTGTAAAAGACATACCTGTAAGAAATGACGTAGCGATGACCGGTGAAATAACACTAAGAGGTAGAGTATTACCGGTTGGTGGAATAAAGGAAAAAGTCATTGCTGCATACAGGAAAGGCATATACAATGTCATATTACCAAAGAAAAATGACGCTGATCTTGAGAAGGTTCCAAAGGAAGTAAAAGAAAAAATGAATTTCATTTTTGTAGAATCCATAGAAGACGTCTTGGAGGTGGCTTTAGATGCGAAGTCCGATAAAGATAGAAAACGTCGTGCTCGAAAAAGTGATAGCCAAGACCGATGATAAGTTTCCACCTCCTTTAAAAGGGGAATTTGCGTTTGTTGGTCGTTCAAACGTTGGTAAGTCAAGTCTTCTAAATGCACTTGTTGGGAAAAAAGTTGCCTTTGTTAGTAAGAACCCCGGAAAAACAAGGACTCTAAATTATTTTTTGATAAACAACAGCTTCTATTTTGTCGATTTGCCTGGATATGGTTATGCGCGAACCTCTAAAGCAGACAGAGAAGCTTGGCGAAAGATAATCGAAAGATATTTTAACGAGCGTTCATGGAATATGAAAAGTCTTTTTACCCTCATAGATTCAAGGCATGAGCTTATGGAATTAGATGAACAATTGCTCGAATGGGTACAGATTGTTGGTTTAAAACCTGTTGTAGTACTGACAAAAGTTGATAAATTGGCATCTTCAGAAAAAACAAAACAAATAGAATATTTCAAAAAAATCCTTTCACAGTATGGTGTTGACGTTATTATTCCATGTTCTTCTAACACTAAGGAAGGATTAGACAAGATATGGAATGTTATTGTTGAAAAACTCAATAATGAAATATAAACAACGTATGGAGGTCTTGTTGGCATGATTAGAAGAGAAATAGAGAGCCTTTTAAGAAGCTTTTTGATGGAAACAGGATATGAATATGATTTTGTTGTTGAAATTCCCGAGGAGCAATTTGGTGATTTCTCAACAAACGTTGCGCTTGTTGGTTCAAGGTACTTTAAGAAGTCTCCAAGAGATGTTGCAAAGTTTTTCTCAGAAAGACTTACAGGGCATCCAATGTTTGAAGAAATTACAGTAGCAGGCCCTGGGTTCATAAATTTTAGGGTATCCAAAACTTTTTATCGAGACTTTCTTGATGCATTTTTAAGAAACCCAAAGGAGATTTGGAAGTTCAAAAATAAAGGTAAGGTGTTACTTGAATATGGTAGCGCTAATCCAACAGGTCCGTTGACAGTAGGACATGGAAGGCAAATAGTTATCGGAGACGTGCTTGGAAACATACTAAGTTATATCGGATATGATACGACTAAGGAAATGTATTTAAACGATGCTGGTAGACAAATAAAATTGTTAGCTAAATCTGTCTGGGTGCGTTATCAGCAATTGCTAGGTCACGAAGAACAAATTCCAGAAGATGGGTACCGTGGTGAGTACGTAATAGACATAGCAAAGACCGTTCTGAAAGAACATGGTGAGGAATTTGAGGGTGTTTGGAACGAAGAAGTAGAAGAGATTTTTAGAAAATACGCGCTTGAAAATATTACAAAGATGTTTGAAACAACCTTAGAAAAAATAGGTGCAAAATTCGATAATGTCTACAGTGAAAAGAGCTTAATAGACGATGGAAGTGTTAAGGAAGTTCTCGACATACTTGATAGTAAGGGATTGATCTACGAGCAAGACGGAGCTATTTGGTTCAGAGTTTCCGATTTTGTCAACGAAAGTGATAAAGTACTTGTAAAAAGTGATGGAAGCTATACGTACTTTTTGACTGACATAGCATACCATTACAAAAAATACAAACGGGGATATGATGTTGCAATTGACATATTTGGAAGTGATCATCATGGACATTTACCACGCATGGAAGCAGCAATAAAGGCATTGGAAATACCTGATGATTTTGTAATATTTGTATTACATCAGTTTGTAACATTGAAACGTGGAAACGAAGTTGTTAAAATGAGTACACGTGCTGGAGAATTTGTAACGGTGGATGAATTATTAGATGAAGTGGGCAAAGATGCAACACGCTATTTTTTTGCAATGGTAGATGTTAATACACATCTTAATTTTGATCTTGAGCTTGCCAAATCACAAACTAACGAAAATCCTGTTTATTATGTACAATACGCACACGCAAGAATATCAAGTTTATTTGAAAATGCCAGAAATAAAGGAATAAAATTCACATTATTAGACAATATCGAACTTCTGGAAAATCCGAGTGAAATGAGAATTATAAAACTCATTTCATCCTTTGATGATGTGCTTGAACGAGTTAGAGATAAGTTATCTCCACATTATCTTACAGATTACCTTGAGCAGTTATCCTCTGCCTTTCATAAGTTTTATGCAGAGTACAAGGTTGTCGATCCTGAAAACCCTGAGTTAACCAATGCAAGGCTCAATCTTGCACTCGGAGTGAAAATAGTACTTTCCGAAGGATTAAAATTACTTGGTATCAGCGCACCTGAAAAAATGTAAGAGCAAAAGGGATTAAAAAGGAAGTGTTAAAATGGAAATTCAACAACTTCTTTCAAAGTACATGCTTGAGATATCAAAGGTCACGAATGAAGAAACGCTTTACTCAGCATTCTCAGGTATATTACGAAAAGTTATAGAAATAAATGTGCTGAATGTGTTACGTTCAGAAGAAGTAATTTATTGTGAACCTTCAGGTGAGTACATTGAAAACGAACTTTTTTCTGACTATATCCATTGGGTAGAGGAGCGATTGTATCCAACTTTCTTGCCACTTGAAAATGGATACATTGGTCTAATTCCCATCTTTAAAGCACGAAAGTCACTTGCCACAATTGTTATCAAAACAAACAACGAGCCAACTGCTGAAATTATAGATTACGTTCAACTTCTTGCGTACTTATCAGGAATAACCTTAGAAAACCTTAGGTTGCTGGATTTTGTTGATAGAGCAAGGGAATATTTTGAAAGCATCATAAACCTTTCAAACGATGGAATATTGATTTTGAACAACGTAAATGAATTGGAGTTTATTAACAACAAGGCAAGGGAAACAATAGAGAAATTGCCTAAGGTTCTTGATATGATTTTAAATCATATCAATATGCAGGAGAGTTTCTTTGAAATCGAGGAAAGCAATCTTTTCTTCAGTATATCCACAAAAGAAGTGGAGCTACTTGGTGAACGAAAGATACTGGTGAATGTAAGAAACGTCACATCTGAAAAGGAAGTCCAGAAATTAAAAGAAGTTGATAAAATAAAGACAAACTTTATTGCAAATATATCTCACGAATTAAGAACACCCCTTGCAGCCATTAAAGCTTACGTTGAAACTATACTGAACATGCCAATGTCACAGGAAGAAATACAAGATTTCTTAAATATTGTTTACGGTCAATCATTGCGTCTTGAAGAGTTGCTAAACGATCTTCTTGATTTTTCACAACTTGAATCACATACGATGAAGATATTTAAAGAACCATTTAAAATATGCGAAATTATTGTTGATGCTATGACAACGGTTTCTAAGATGGCAGAAGACAAAGGCGTAGAGATAAAATATGATTGTCAAGACACCACAATTAATTGTGACAAAAGGCGTGTAGAACAAATATTTGTAAATTTGCTAACCAATGCGATAAAATTCTCAGATCCATCAAAAACGGAAAAATACGTCAACATACAGGTAAGTGATGAACTTAACAATGTGAGAATAATAGTCGAAGACAATGGTATAGGCATTCCTCCAGATAAACTTGATAAGATCTTTGAAAAATTTTACAGGGTGGATAATGAGTTAACGTATTCTGTGCCAGGAACAGGCTTGGGTCTTTCTATTGTAAAAGAAATTGTTGAATTGCATGGTGGAAAAATAGAAGTATACTCTGAACTTGGCAAATATACTAAATTTATTGTAATTCTTCCAAAAGAATAAATAAAGAGGCTGTGAAATTTATGATTAGAGAACTAATCTCTTCCATTACAGAGATTCCCACACCAGATATTGTTGTTCAACAAATTATATCTACTGCATCTAACCCGAACACGAGTGCAAAGGAACTTGAAAAGGTAATCTCAATGGACGTTGGACTCTCGACGAAAATACTAAAACTGGTTAACTCAGCATATTATGGCCTGCCAAGAAAGATAACGAAATTAAGTGAAGCAGTTGTGATAGTTGGTTTTAAAACTGTTAGAAATCTGGCGTTAAGTGTTTTTACTTATTCCGCTCTCCATTCGAAAACAACTTTTATTGATCACGACAGACTCTGGTCACATTTTATGGCAACGGCTATATTTTCAGAACAAATTGCAAAAGATGTAGGATTCATGAATCGTGAAGAAGTCTTTTTAGCTGGGATGATGCATGATGTTGGTAAACTTGCTTTGGATCTTATCCTTCCCGCTTATATATTTGAACTTGCAAACGTTAGCAAGAAAATGGAAAGACCGATGTTTATAATAGAATACGAAAATAATTTTGAAAACCATATGGAGATTGGTGAGGAATTACTACGACATTGGAAATTTCCCGAAGAATATGTTACCGTTGCAGGACTGCACGAAAAGCCGTCGCTTAATCCTAATTCACCTTATATTGAAATGATTTGTATTGTGCATTTAGCAAACGTATTTTCAAACATATTGTTACCCGAAACTTCTTTATCTTACGGTGAACCATATCTTGATCCTTTGATTTTCAACGTGCTTGGAATAAAACCGTCAAGACTTGAAACCATGTATAAAGAAATGAAACAAATTTTGTCTAAATCGAAAGATATAGTATTTGGAGGTGTTGAAGATGAAACAAGAGTACAAACTTAAGATGTTGGAGTCAGAATTGAGAAAAGTACTAGCGGAAGCTTTAATGGAAATGAAAGATCCATACATAGAACCAATAAGGTCTTTGATCACAATTTCAAGAGTAGAAGTTTCCAAGGATAAAAGATACGCCGATATTTACGTGAGTGTTTTTGGCGATGATAAGAAAAGAACAGAAATTGTTGCTTACCTTGAGGGAAAAAAAGGATATTTTAGAACATACGTGGCAAAAAATATACGAATGTACATAGCACCCGAATTGCGTTTCAAAGAAGACAAAGGTATTGAAGCAACTGTAAAAATCGGAAAATTATTAGATTCTATTAAAGAAATGGGAAAAGACACCGATAATAAATAAGGGATATTATACTCTCAAACTTGGAGGGAGTAGTATGGACAGTGTAAAAGGGATTAAAGCTGTTGGTAATGAACTTATAGTAACATCGCCGGGGAAAAAGGAAGCTGAAAGTCTCGAAAAGACAAATCAAGAAACATTCCAAAATTCCAATGTTATTCAGAATTTTAGGAAGACGGAGAAAAAAGTTGAAGAAGAAATTGACATATTTAAGGAAAACTTTGAAAAGCTGAAGAAATTATTTAGAGGAGAGGCGGAATTCAAAATAGATAGAGAAACGAACATGGTAGTTATAAAAATTAAAGACCCTGAAACAGGGGAGGTTATCAGACAGATTCCCCCGGAATTGGCCGTAAAGCTGGCTAAAAACATACAGGAACTGTTGGGGGTTCTGATGGACGAGAGGGTGTGAAAAATGGACCTTTCAGGAATTGCTAACAACATTAATTATCGTTATCAGTCACCTTCGAGAATGCAAATAGGTGGTGCAGTTAGTGGACTTGACACACAATCTATAATAGAAAAACTCATCGAAGTCGAGGCAATACCTCTAAAACGTTTGAATGATAAGTATCTTCAATACAATAACCTACAAAAGGCTTATCAAAAAGTCTCAGATAAGATTCGTGATTTTTATAATTATCTTAGTAATTTCTCCCTCCAAGCAAACCTTATACCGAAAAACGCTGTGTCTTCTTCTAATATATTAACTGCAAAGGCAAGTGCCGTTGCACAGGAAGGAACATACAATGTAGAAGTTCTCTCCCTTGCAACAAACAGCACCTTCACAGGAGAAAAGTTAGCTAAGAACTTCAACTTGTCAAGCACCATAGCGGAAATAGATACAAGGTACCCACCTGTAAATTCTACTGTGAAGATAAAAGTAGGTACAAATGAAACTACTATAAATGTTAATACAAACGATACAATAAATGATGTTGTGAATAACTTGCAAAGTGCATTTTCTTCGCTTGGTGCAAGTGTAACAGTAACGTTTGATGCAACTACAGGAAAATTGAACATAAATTCAAATAAAGCTTTTCAAATCTCCAATGTTAGTGGAAACTTTACATTCCTTTTTAGGTTAAACGATTCCTCGTTAAAACAAATAGGAGCTAATTATGTATTAGAAAGTTCAGGAAACATCGGTGCTTATTCACAATTCAAAACACTTGCAAATTTTGGAATAACAGATGATAAATCGCTGAATATAAATGGAAAAAATATAACACTTAAATCAACAGATACGTTAGCCAATGTAATTTCGAAGATAAATAATACAGTAACTGACTTAAGAGCATTTTACGAAGATAAATCAGGTAGGCTTGTGATAACGAGTAAAACGACTGGTGATAATTTGATAAATATTTCTGGAGATAGCGATTTGTTGACTGCAATCGGACTTTCGAATGGAACTTTTACAATAGGACAAACTGCTAAGGTTAACATCACAATTAACGGTTATACTGAGCTTATCGAATCAAAATCAAATACAATAAGCTACAGTGGTTTGTCACTTGAACTTTCTTCCACAGGAAGCAGTATTGTAACTGTTTCTGTTGATAAGGAAAAAATTGTTGACAAAGTTCAGGAATTTGTTGATAAGTGGAATGAACTTACGGATTTTTTGTACAAGAAGCTAACTGAAAACAAAGTTACAGGTAAAAAAGAAGATCAAATGAGTGAAGAAGAGAAGCTTCAAGGGCTTTTAAAAGGCGATTCTTTCCTGAGAAGGATATTTGATAAATTCAGAGGTTTTTTAACACAAAGCATAGATGGTAAGCTGCTTGCACAACTTGGAATAGAATCTGGAGATGCTGGAAGAGGATTCATGAATACAATGAAAGGAAAAATAACTTTAGATAAAGACAAACTAAGAAAGTTCATCGAGGATAACGGTTCAGATGCTGTTTGGAATTTCTTTGGAAAAGTAGACGGTGAAAAAGGATTAGCGCTACAATTAAAGGATTACAGCTATCAACTTACAAAATTCAATGGAGAAATCGATATTGTTGCTGGTGTATCAGGTCGGCTCGAACGTGAAAAAAGGATCTTATCAAAGCGAATGGTCACAATGATGGATTATTTGGAAAAAAAGGAACAGATGCTCTGGCAAAAATATTCGAATCTTGAAAGCGCACTTTCAAAGCTATCAGCTCAAGGAAGTTTCATGGCACAAGCTTTTTCTTCAAAGAAGTAATATTATTGCTCAGTTTGGATGATTTAAAGTATCGACAACAATCAGTTAAGAAACATTTTTCACACTTTGGAGAAACAGGTTTGCATACTTTTTTCCCAAATTCAACCATTGAACCGTTGATAGGTCCCCACAAAGATGGGGCCAAAATTTTTTTTAATTCGTCTTCGGTTTGCTCAGGTGTTTTTGTCTCTACCCAGCCAATTCTGTTGGAAATTCTGTGTACATGTGTATCAACAGCTAAAGCTTCTTTGTCAAAACTAACATAAAGGACTATATTAGCTGTCTTTCTACCTACACCTGGTAGCTTAATAAGCTCTTCAAAACTATCCGGAACCTTTCCTTTGTATTTTTGCAGCAGTATGTTTGCGACAAGTACAATCCTTTGTGCTTTTTCCTTGTATAAACCTGCTGGCTTTATTAGATCATACAAATCTTCTGGATTGGCTTTGGCTATTTCGGACATATCTTTGTATTTTTCAAAAAGTTGCTTCGCAGCAACTTCTGTGTTTTCATCCTTGCTTCTTTGACTCAAAATAGTAGCTATAAGTACTTTGAATGGATCTTTTTGTGAGTGGATTCGTGGAAATGATTTAATTATCATGATAGCTTGCTTGTTAACATCGCTACAATCAGTCTCTTTCATATCGATCTATAACCTCCATAGCATTTTTGACATCTTCATTCATTTGGTTGATTAACTCACTAATACTCGAAAATTCAATTTCTGGTCTTAAGAATTCCAAAAATTCTACCCGTATTTCCTTACCGTAAAGGTCTTTATTGAAATCGAGTATATATACTTCGTATTTTATCTTTTTTGTCTTCTCTATAGTTGGTCTATACCCGACATTCATCAATCCGAAAAACTGTTCTGGGACATAAACTTTTACAACATAAACACCAGGTTTTGGGTCCAAAAGAAAATGATTGGATCTTTTCACATTTGCAGTTGGGAACCCAAGTTTTCTACCTATTTGCTTATCTTTATAAACAGTACCATGTACTGAGTAATTTCTCCCTAAGAATTGCTTGGCCTTGCTTACATTTCCATCTTTCAGAAGTTTTCGTATATAACTACTACTAACCCTTATCCCATCGATTACAGCAGGTTCAACGATTTCAATATAGACACCTTGTTCATCACATAGTTTTTTTAAGAGTTCTGTATCACCGCTTCCATGCTTTCCAAAGCGAAAATCGTGACCAACAATTATTCCATCTATCTTGTTAGAAGTTTTAACTATGCTTTCAAAAAATTCCTGCGGTGATAAATCCTTTATCTTTGGTAACTCAAGGATTTCCGTTTCACCGTAGATAGAGAGTAATTCTATCCTGTCTTCAACAGAGGTTATTAATCCATCAAACTGACCAGCATAATATTCCATAGGGTAAAGTATCGTGTATATTTTAACTTTCTTTCCGGTTAATTCTGCCAACTGACTTAATCTTGATAAAATTTTAGCATGACCTTTGTGAACTCCATCAAATACACCGATTGTTAAGTACAATTCTTTCACTCCCTTACCATTAGTTGATTTAAGAAGAGAAACTGGAGAACCTAATATCTTCTTGTTATGATAACTTGAGCGATTTCTATGAATCTCATACTCTTATGTTTTTCTCCGATGTCAAGCTTAGTAAAATAGTAGAGTGTAAAAATTCTCAAGAAAAATGCTATTAAAAATAACACGTTGTAACCGGAGAGGACTGAAAATTGAAAATTTTTTATCAAGCTTAGCGTTTTTCCACCCGTGTAAGAGGCTATTAAAGATGCCAATCCTGCTATCGTTGCATGCATCGATATGTATATTTCACTGGGTTCGTCTATTATTTTTAAAAGTAAAGTGAAGTAAGATAAATTTATTGCACTCCAAGCTAAAGCTGCAATCATTACATCTAATAGGAGTAGAAATCTGTAGTTTCTCGGCGTCATTAAAGAATACAGCAAAGGTATAGCAAGAGCGATGGTTATACCATATCTGATCATGTTTTTATCACCAATTTTTGACGATAATTTGCCATAGAATGTGTACATAAGCATTGACAATAGGGAATTAATTATGTTCAAAATACCAAGATACGAGTAAGGAACTTTAAGATAAGATACTTCGAAATAGCTAAAAAATGGACCAGCGAACTGAATTGCGAAATTCCAAATGAATACAAAGATAAGGAAATTCAAAAACTTTCGATTTTTCAGAGATTGAAAAACCGTTGTTATACTGTAGTCAATGACTCTTGTATCTGGAATATCATGCAGATATAGAAAATAAGCGGTAAGAATAAATACAAATGAAGAAACTGAGTAGATCACTATTAAACCAATCTTTCTATCCATGTTTTGCAAAATTAATGAATACAAAATCCAAGCACTTAAACCTGCGAAGGTGGCAACCGTGTTTCGAAAGCCAAAGTAAGTGTTTCTTCTTTCTTCCGGTACAATATTTTTCATTGCAGATGTCCATAAATTTCCAACAACATTGTTCAATATGTTGAAAACTATAAATGGTATTACAACAATTATGTGAGATTTGATGTTCATAATCAACGCCAAAGGTATGATCACAAACACAGATCTTGCAATTAAAGAGGTCCAGAATATTGCGTACTTTTTGGATGGTACTAATCGATAAACCATTGGTGTAAAAAGCTGAATCATTTGTGAAGTTGATGGAAGCACAGCAACAATAGAAAGCACCACAGGATCAAAATCATAATAAAGAGCTAACGTTGAATATACGAATCCTTGTGTAGCATTAAACGCTATTGTGTAAAGTGCACCTTCTATTACAGAGAGCTTGAGAGTACGTTCCCTGGTGTTACTTTTTTCTATGATAATCACCTCCACAAGCTTGTTGGAATATTTTGTGCAATTTTATATTAACACTTTCTAGTTATTTAGTGAAGCAGTGAAAGAAAAAACAGTGCCCAAATATGGGCACATGATAAAGATCGTATGTTATTATCTTTAAAAGTTGCACTATTTAAGTCCTGTTCTTGCAATTCCTCTAACAAAATACTTTTGTGTAAAGAGGAAAATGATCACAACAGGTAATATACTGAAGGTTGCTGCTGCCATTAACATATTGTAAAGTGTTCCAACTTCTGAACTAAACGTCGATAGTCCAACAGTTAGAGTCCGGTATTTTGGGCTGTTGGTGACTATCAACACCCAAAGGAACGAATTCCAGCTACCAACGAACTTTAAAAGGGCACTTGTTATTACGACAGGCTTACTCAACGGTACAACAATTTGCCACAAGTACCTCCAATGAGAGCAGCCATCGATTTTTGCTGCGTCAAACAACTCGCTTGGCAAACTCATAAAATGTTGTCTCATCAAGAAAATTGAAAATACACTTACGACCCATGGAATTATCAGAGCATAATACGTATCTATCCATCCGAATTTTGTGATGGTAATAAAGTTAGGAACGAGCAAAACTTCACCAGGTACCATCATTGTAGCAAGAAAAACACTGAACAAAATACTTTTTCCTGGAAAATTCATCCAAGAAAAGGCATATGCCGCCATTGCTGAGATTATTACCTCAAGAATTGTCGTCACCACGGATATAAAGACCGTATTGAAATAATATCTACCAAATGGTGCAGAATTCCAAGCAAGGGCATAGTTTTGAAACACATTTTTTAAAATGTCCATCGTAGAAAAACTGACCTGAACTTTATTTATGCCATCGTCCATAAAGTATACAGGACTAACATCTTCCATCACAATTTCAATATTTTTTCCTTCTTTAACAAGTACTGCACTTACAAACTTTGGAGCATCAATTAGCTTCCATGCATATTTTGTATTCTCGTAAATCATTCTAAGGGATTGAAGTTCGAGTATATTTAGAGCGATAGTTTTAAACAATTCGTCTGAACTTTTGTATTCTTGAGAAAACGCATCCAATTTAGATTTTGCTGAAGTGTATGTAAGGTTGAATCCAACAACTGATTCCAATTTTTCCATGAATTTTTTAAAAGATACTTTTAGTTCATCCTCTACATTTAAATTATTCTCAAACCCCACGTTTACTATTGCATTGATGAGCGATTTTAAGGTTGTTAAGTCATTACTACTAATACCATGCATCTTTTGAACATTCTCATCAATTACCTTTGCAAATTCATCGAGAAGGTTATCCATACCATTTTTCGATATAATCTTTTTGATTAATTCGTGGTCTTTAAGATCTTTTGTTCTCTCAATCAATAAGTTTATCCTCTCTCGATCACTCATGGGCTTTGCCACAATATCTCTGTCAACAAAAAATTTCTGGACACTGACAAAGTAACTATAAATTTTCAAAAAGAAGTCAATTTCCTCAAAATTCTTATAAATGCTATTAGCAATCGCACTGTTGTAATTATCAGAAACTTCGTTGGAACCGCTGTAAAGCAAATTGTAATTTGTCAACAATTTGTGTATTTCTTCCAGTTCACGTATACTCAATATTAAACTTTCACCCGACTTAAATTTTTGAATTTTTGTTTTTAATTCTTGTAACTCAACAACTTTGTTATCCAAAAAGGCGATAAATTGACTTTTTTCATTTTCGTTTTGAATTCTTTCTATGCCAAAAGTTTGAATTGTATCTATTCCGTCGAGTAAAGTTTCTATAGAACTTGTAAGGCTATCTATGAAAATATCTCTCTTAAAAACTGGTGTAGAACCACTAACGTAATTTAGCAATACTTTTTCAAAGTAAAGTTCTGGATTATTTTTCTCATCATCAGTTACGAGAAACTGTGTAGGCTGTTTTATTGAGTTGATAAAATTATAGAAGTTAGTTGGATCTATCTTCGCATAGGTTTTGCCTTTCAGTCGTATGGTCAATTTGCCACGGTAAAATGGATCATCGTTTACCAAAAGGACAAGTCCATGTGTTTTCTTTGAAACAAAGGTCAAAGCTTCTCTTAAGCTCAAACCTTTAACTGAAGATGTTGTTCCTGTTGATGGTATAACTTTAACTTCTCTTTGACTTAAGAACGACTTTGTTGTCCACTTGGGAGGCCATGAATTTACTTCAGATGGAAGTTTAAAAGAAGTTACAAGCATCCAAGCAAACGGGGCAATCATAACGATTGTACCTATTAATAATAGTGTATATATAATTAATTTTCTCAACCTTTTCATTGTTTGCCCCCCTTTAGCTCACGTATTCCACAACTCTGTCGCCAACGCGATATTGTATAAACGTGAATACAAGAATAACTATAAATAACAAATAGGCAGCGGCACTTGCTATACCCATCCTTTGTTGCCTGTAAAATAGGTCAAAAACATAATAAACCATTGTCATACCACTGTTTCCGTAAGGTCCAGGTAATCCATCGTATAAGATAAAAACTTCTTGAAAGACCTTAAAAGCCCCAATAACAGAAACAATTATTAGAAAGAAAGTGGTTGGAGAAAGTAAGGGCCAAGTAATTTTTAAGAACTTTTGTAAGCTGTTTGCACCGTCTACTTCTGCTGCTTCATAATAGAATGTATCGATATTTTGTAAACCTGCTAAGAAAATCATTGCGTTGTATCCTACATTCTTCCAAATTGACACTATACTTACAGTTGGTATTGTCCACTTTGCATCTTTTAGCCACTTTACAGGTTGTAATCCTACAGTTGAGAATATATAATTGAGTAATCCCACGTCATCGTTGTATATCCATTTCCAAATTAAACCTACAGCTACGGAAGATGTTACAAATGGGATGAAGAATGCTGTTCTGAATACCGCTTTGAATTTTATTTCGTTGTTTAACAAAAGAGCTATCAAGAGTGCTAAAGTTAGACCAATGGGAACAGTAAGTATAACATAATAGGTTGTGTTTACAAGAGCTTTGAAAAACAAGTTTTTTTCAGATGCGTCCATGAAATAACTAATTATACCATACTGGATATTGTTGTAACCTGCTGGAAATTTGAACTCGAAAATTATATACGAAATAATGCCTATTGCCGCAGCAATCCACAAATGTTCATTTACAATTTTTGTATCGATTAATCTAAACTTCAGTACCAGAATTATTGAAATATAAATGATAATGTTTAAAGCGATTGCAAAATAAAGATTAATAGCCGTTCTTAAAGAAAAATACAGCATTAGTACAACAGTTGTAAAAAGAAATCCTTTTTCAAATTTCTTTTTCCTAATTATGTTTAACAAGCTAAAAATCAGTAATACAGATATCACTGCAAGCGCAATATAAACAAGACTATAAATTAGCCCAATGTGAAACGGAAATTTTACTGGATAATCGAATTTTAGAATTTCCTTATAATTCCCGAGTCCGTAGAAATATGGATTACGCATGTTTCTAAAATCCCATTTAAAAAAGCTCAATACAAACGAAAACCCTATGGGCCAGAATGTAAAAATTGACAGCACAACAAGGGCTGGGAGTAAGAACAAGTAAGCTAAGATACTCTCTTTTATCTTGTTAGCCTTTATACCTTTCATAAAAATCACCCCTGCCACTTTGAAAAGTAAAGATCATAAGATGTAGGCTGAGAGATTCTCATCTTGGATTATACTTCCAAGTTTTTGTACTACAAAATCTTTATCGATTTCTATTTTCTTCTCTTCCACTTCAGGAGCCTTGAACATAATATCTTCAAGCAATTTTTCAACCACTGTGTATAATCTTCTAGCCCCTATATTTTCCATTTTTTCATTTAATCTGTAGGCAATTTTCGCAATTTCTCGAATAGCTTCTTGCGTGAATTCAAGCTCAACCCCTTCAGTATAAAGTAATGCTTTGTATTGCTTTAGTAAGGCATTCTCTGGTTCAGTTAAAATTCTTACAAAATCATCTTCTTTAAGCGGTTCAAGCTCTACGCGAATTGGAAACCTGCCTTGTAGTTCTGGAATTAAGTCCGTTGGTTTCGACATGTGAAACGCTCCAGCACCGATGAATAGTATATAATCGGTTCTAACAGGTCCGTACCTTGTCGTTATAGTCGTGCCCTCTACTATGGGGAGTAAATCTCTTTGAACGCCTTGTCTTGACACATCAGGTCCATGACTTTGTCCACTGCTTGCAACTTTATCAAGCTCATCTATGAATATGATTCCCCTCTCTTGTGCTAAACTCAGAGCTTTTTGAATTACTTCATCCATATCTATTACCTTCTCAGATTCAATGGGTGTTAATATTCTTCTTGCCTCGGAAATTTTCATACGCCTTTTCTTCTTTTGCTTTGGTAATATGTTGCCAAGTATTTGTGAAAAATCTATGCCCATATCTTCCATGTCTGGAATTCCAACAAATCCTATTCCAGGCTGACTGATTTCAATATCGAGCTCTATTTCCATATCTTCAAGCTCGCCATCTTCCAATTTCTTGCGCAGTTCTGCCCTTTTTCTTTTTATTTCGTACTCGTCAGGTTGTTCTTGGGCTGGTTGAAAGCCAAATATGTTTGCAAAAGGCACATTTGGCTTTCTACTTGGTACAAGTGCCTCAAGAATACGTTCTTCAACAAGCTTTTTAACTTTTGGTTCAACTTCCTTTAGTTTCTCTTGTTTAACCATGTTTACAGCTATTTCTACCAAATCTCTGATCATAGAATCTACGTTCTTACCAACATAGCCAACTTCCGTGAACTTTGTTGCTTCAACCTTGAGAAATGGGGAACCTGAAATTTGTGCTAACCTTCTTGCAATTTCTGTTTTTCCAACACCGGTAGGTCCTATCAAGAGAATATTTTTAGGTACCACCTCTCTTTTCCATTCTTCAGGTAACCTTTGTCTTCTTATTCTATTTCTTATTGCAATTGCGACTGCTTTTTTCGCCTCGGTTTGCCCTATTATGTACTTGTCAAGTTCTTCGACAATCTGTCTTGGTGTTAACTCATCAAAATTGGTTAACAAGTGCAACACCTCCATTTTAGTATAGTATAAAATTTATTTTACATTTAAATCTTCATAACTTATGTTCAGTTCCTTTGCTGGTGTTACATAGGTTAATGACCATTGTCCTGTTATAACTTTTTCAAACGCTTCTTGAACGTCTTCCTCTCTCACTTGTTGAATTTTAGAGATTATTTCTTCAATACTTTTCGGTTGTACTTCGTTCGCTATGTACTGGATACAAAGTGAAGTAAGTGCCGATGTGCTCTCGGTCATTAGTTCAATAGAGCCTAGGAGCCTTTTCTTACCATAATCAAACAGCTTCTTGGTGAGTTTGAAATTTTTCAAAAGGTTAAAGAGTTCTTTTACAAGGTTTTCTGCATTTTCAGGCGAAGTCGCAGCATATATTGAAAATACACCCCAATTTCTTGATTGGATGTTTGCTGTAGAAATATCGTAAACAAGGCCCTTTTTTTCTCTAATGTGCTCAAACAAAAGCGAGCTCATACCACTTCCAAGTAGAGTATTTAATACCATAAAAGGATAGAGCATATTTTCATCAGAATACGAAACTCCTTCGTGAGAAAATAAAAAATGAATTTGCTGAGTTTCACTGAATTTGTCACAAACTATTCCATCTTTCAGCATTGATTCATGTTTTGTTGTTTTAAATCCATCGGTTAAATTCAACGATTCTAATACACTTAAGTTCTTTGGCTCAACGTAACCAGCAATTATCAGTTTAACATTGAACGGTGTGTACATTTCCGAATGAAACCGCACTATGTCATCTAAGGTTATGCTTTTCAATGTTTCCTCTTTTCCGATAATAGGTTTTGAATGAGGTCCATCTATTAAATTTTCAAAAAATTTATTGAACAGCCGTTGTTCAGGTATTTCTTGTTCTGAATAGTATTCTTGAAGGATGATCTTTCTTTCAATTTCAATGTTTCTGCTTGTGAACAGTGGTTCGAAGACCAATTCTCTTAATATATTAAACGCTGTTTTGAAAAAAGTTGATGGAACTTTGGCGTAATATACCGTATTTTCCTTATCAGTCCACGCATTCAGTATTCCACCAACTTGTTCAATCGGCAATTTGATCTGTCTTAAGTTTCTTTTTTTTGTTTTTCTGAAAACTACGTGTTCGATAAAGTGAGAAATGCCAGATAGATTTTCCGGTTCATAAACAGGACCGGTGCCTACGATAAAAGCAATTGTCACCGACCGTACACCTTGGATTTCGTAGTAATACACGTTATCAGTAATTTGTTTGATCATTGATTAATTTTCCACCTTCCTAAATTGTAGTCTCCCTGTCTCATCAATGTTTATAACTTCGACTTTTAACACATCTCCAACTTTAAATGAATTGGGCTTTGAATTTCCAAGTTTACTTGCATGAGCAAGTCCAATTTTCCCTGGCATAATCTCAACAAATACGCCGTAATTTTCAACCCTGGTAATCCGTCCTTCGAACACATCACCAATTGCAACATCCCTGAACATATTCTTTATATACTCCACTGCCCGTTGTACTTTTTCTGCGTCAACGCCGCTCACAGTTACTTTACCAGTTTCGTCATCCAAGGAAATCTCAACATCAAACATTTTAATTATGGACTTAATTACCTTACCCCCCGGGCCTATCAGTTCACCAGATCTTGTTGGATCTATGTAAAACCAATTAATCCTCGGCGCGTACGGTGAGAGGTTTTTCCTTGGTTCAGAAATAGTTTCATACAATTTTTCCAAAATAAACATCCTCGCTTCCTTTGCTTGGTAAAGTGCCTGTCTAAGTAGCTCTTCACTCACACCTGAAACCTTGCAATCCATTTGAAACGCTGTGATTCCATCCCTTGTTCCAGCAACTTTGAAGTCCATATCACCCCAATGATCTTCAAGCCCGATTATATCAGTCAGTATAACACCTTTGCCTTCTTCTAAAATAAGTCCCATTGCAACACCAGCCACATGTTTCTTAATTGGTACACCGGCATCCATCAACGCAAGTGAACCTGAGCAGACTGTTGCCATTGATGAAGAACCGTTGGATTCAAGTATTTCAGAAACTACGCGTATGACGTATGGAAATTCATCTTCAGAAGGTATAACCGCTTTAAGTGCACGTTCTGCAAGATGACCATGTCCAATTTCTCTTCTACTTGGTCCACGTAAGGGTTTAACTTCTCCTGTAGAAAATGGCGGGAAGTTATAATGAAGCATGAATCTCTTTGTTCCCTCTTCTATTAAGGTGTCAATTATCTGTTCTTCAGCAGGCGAACCTAAGGTTACGATACCCAAACTTTGCGTTTCACCTCGTGTGAAAAGCGAAGAACCGTGTGTCCTTGGCAAGAGTCCCACTTCACAACTGATAGGTCTTATCTGCTTTGGTGTTCTACCATCTGCCCTTATACCTCTTTCAATGATTATTTTTCTCATCAGTTTTTTGGATACCTCATCATACTTTTCTTTGAGAGCAATTTCGTATTCTTCCTGCTCTTCTTCCGTTATATTGTTTTCCTCAAAGAACTTTTGAGCAATACTTTCATAATACTCATCTGCCATTTCTGCTCTTTCCTGTTTACCTCTCATGAATATTCGTTTTTCAAGTTCGGTCATATCTATGTATTCAACAAATTTCTCTACAAGCTGCACATTGAAATTTGGTTGTGGTAAGGGCATTTTTGTTACATTGAATTCCTGGATTATCTCTTCCTGGAATGAAACAAGTTGTTTTATAGCATCATGTGCTACCATGAGAGCTTGCAACATCTCTTCTTCGGTAACCTCTTTTGCCTCACCTTCAACCATTGTTATGGCATCTTTTGTTCCTGCAACAACGATATCTATTTTACTTCTTTCAAGCTGTTGTGAAGTAGGAAAAACTATGAATTCCCCATCCACGTAACCAATTTGGACACCTGCGGCTACTCCATCAAATGGTATTTTGGAAATATTAAGAGCCAATGAAGCAGCTGAGATTCCAAGCACGTCAGTTGGACTGTCTGGGTCCACAGAAAGAACAGTAACAATGACTTGAACTTCGTTTCTCAAATTCTTAGGAAAGAGTGGTCTTATCGGTCTATCAATTAACCTGGAAGAAAGAATACCACTTTCAGATGGTTTGCTTTCTCTTTTTACAAAACCACCGGGTATTTTGCCAGCAGCATAAAACTTTTCCATGAATTCTACAGTAAGTGGTACAAAATCGATACCTTCAACAGTCTTATCTGAAACGTTAACAGTTGCTAATACAACACTATCACCAAACCTTGCCCATATAGAACCTGCTGATTGCTTTGCAACTTTTCCGTATTGAAATACCAGTTCCCTTCCAAATAATTTTTTTCTCCATTCTTTCATAAATACACCTCCAGATATTCAATTTCTATATTTTTGCCTATCAGAATATTGTATCACATAAAGGATAACATTTGAACATCAATTTAAAGAAGAAAAGCCAGGGTGGATATCCCCGGCGGTAATGTTTTTGTATTTTTCTATTTTATCATTCCCTGAAATCCCATGAAAGCCAAGGAAAGTAAAGAAGCGGTTATCATAGAAATCGGAAGATTTTGAAACGGTTTTGGAACATCATAAAGTTCCATACGTTCTCTTATCGTAGCAAATATTATCAAGGCAATCATAAAACCAATTCCGGCACCAAGTGAGTTGAATATTGCCTCAAGTAGATTGTATTTAGACAAGCTGTTAACTATAGCTATACCGAGTATTATACAGTTTGTGGTTATCAGTGGCAAATAAATCCCAAGTGCTTCGTAAAGATTTGGATTGTTTTTCTTAAGAAACATTTCAACAAACTGGACAAACGTTGCTATTACAAGTATGAAAACAATAGTTCTTAGAAACTCAAGTTTCAAAGCTATTAACAATAAATCAAGTAACCAGGAGATAGCTGAAGACATAACAAGCACAAAAATAACTGCAAACCCCATACCAAGAGCTGTTGATACCTTCTTTGAGACACCAAGGAACGGACATATCCCAAGAAACCTAATAAATACGTAGTTGTTAATTAACATTGCCGACAACAATATCAAAAATAACTTCATTTAGTATCACCTGGCCTTTGAATCTGCGATGATTGTTTTTTGGCTTTTTCTTCTCTTTTTATTGAGATAGCAGCAAACAATGCAGCAAGTAACCCAAGTGTAAGATAAGCACCGGGAGGTAAGATCATAACAAACATATTAAATGACTTACCCCAAATACTTATATCAAATATTGTTCCATTACCAAGAAGTTCTCTAATACTGCCAAGTACTGTCAAACTCAAAGTAAAACCGGCCCCCATTCCAAGTCCGTCGAGTAGAGAATCAACTATGCCATGTTTGGAAGCGTAAGCCTCTGCACGTCCCATTATGATACAGTTAACGACGATAAGTGGTATGAAAAGTCCGAGTGTTTTCCACAAATCATAAGTGAATGCATGCATTAGAAGGTCAACGATAGTAACAAAGGTTGCTATTACAGTTATAAAAATTGGGATTCTTATCTTTTCTGGGACAGTCTTTCTAATGGCTGAGATTACAACATTTGACATAACAAGAACAGCCGTAGCTGCAATACCCATTCCAAATCCATTCTTTGCACTTGTTGTTGTTGCAAGGGTAGGGCACATGCCAAGTACCTGAACATACGTCGGATTATCTTTTATTAGTCCTTTCGTAAATTCTGAAAGTCTTGATGACATTATTTTCCACCCCCTTGTAAGTACTTCTCGGTCAGATATTTGTACATGCTATTTATAGAATTTACAACAGCCCTCGGTGTAATAGTTGCACCGGTCATCACGTCAGAGACTTTTACTATTCCTTCTTTTTTGGAAGTATCAGGCTCAATGTTTTGCTTACCTGCATCTTTATCAACTCTTAATCCATTCTTTAAACCAGTCTCTGGTATTGGAAAGAACCTTTCTTGTACATTCTTTTCCGCTATCTTTGCACCGAGTCCAGGGGTTTCTTGTGAATATTCTATGACTTTTATCTTGTGAAGTACAATTCCGCTACTATCATGTCTAAATGCAGCTATTGTAAGCACGTTTCCACCATAGCCAACGGAACTTGCTGTAAGTATATAATACTTTATTCCACCATTGTTAAACTGGTAAACTGGTGAGATAACTCTACCAATTCCATCATTGTAAAGTTCATTACCCATTTCTGCACGTTTTGAAATTACTGAAGCTTTTATTTCCTTAGGATCAATGATTTGATTACCATTCTCATCTGTCAACAAAAACTCCATCGATTTTATCACATTTTCAAGTTCGGCTTCTGCTATTCTACTTTCTGTAAACTGGTAAACAAGTGCGAGTGCAATTCCTGCGATAAGTGTGTAAATCATCAGAGTGAGGCTTACCTTAAGGGTTTCTTTTTTCATCCATTTCGCCTCCCAAATATTACAGGTTGCGTGTATCTATCTATAAGAGGAGTAAGTGCATTCATAAGAAGTATCGACAGCGATACCCCTTCAGGATAACCACCAAAGTATCTTATTATCATTGTTATTAAACCGCAACCGACACCAAATATCGCTTGTCCTTTAAGCGTCATAGGACTCGTCACCATATCAGTCGCCATGTAAAGCGCTCCGAGCATTAAGCCACCTGCAAGTATATGGAATAATGGTGAACCGTACTTTTCTGGGTTGATTGAATTAAAAATGGAAGATATCATTAATACTGTGCCTATGTAAGTTGAAGGGATAAGAATTTTGATACGCTTTCTGAGAACAAGGTATACAAATCCAATCAAAAGCAAAATAGCACTTGTTTCGCCTATACAACCTCCAATGTTTCCATAGAAAAGGTCAGTGTAAGTTGTAGATTCCAAAACTTTACTGAAACCTTCAAGTTTCAGTATTGCAAGAGGTGTAGCACTTGTTTGGGTATCGGCAGGATACCAACCACCAAAGGAAGCCATTGGCTTGTACCATGTTGTCATAGCTGTCGGAAAAGAAACAAGTAAAAACACTCTTGCAGCAAGAGCTGGATTGAAAATATTTTGACCGAGCCCACCAAACGCATGTTTGACAATTGCTATGGCAAACACAACTCCTATGATCAAAACCCACCAAGGAGTTGCCACACTTAGATTTAGAGCCAGCAAAAGGCCAGTAACCGCAGCACTTCCGTTGGGAATAAAATTTTTGTCTTTTTTAAGTACGCGCATAATAAACAATTCCACAGCTTCTGCACTTAACATTCCGATTATAGATAATACCAACGCATACAATCCAAAGAAATACATTGCGCCAACAACTGCTGGAGCAAGCGCAATTAAGACATCAAGCATTATCTTACGTGTAGAATCATTTGTTCTAACATGTGGAGCACTTGTTGTTATCAACTTCATTTCTTACCACCTCTTAGTGTTCGGTATACTTTTTTGGCAAGTTTGATTGACTTAACATGTTCAATATTTGCTGGACATATATATGTACATGAACCACATTCAATACAATCAAGTAAACCAATCTCTGCTGCTTCATCATATTTTTTCTTTCTTGAAAGCATATCGAGTAGATACGGTTGTAGATCCATTGGACAGACATGGACACAGTAAGTGCATCTAATACAGTTCGTTGACTCCCGTTTTTGTTCTCTAATGACTGTTATGCCGTTGTTTCCCTTCAATATTGGTGTATCCAATGAAGAAACAGGAATTCCCATCATTGGACCACCCATGAGTACCTTGACTTCGTCAAAACCTTCAGAAAATCCTCCACCAAGTTCACTTATAACCCAAGAGATAGGAGCACCTATCCTCACCCACCAATTCCCGGGCCTTTTTACGCCTTCACCTGTTAATGTTAACCCTCGTTCAATCAACGGTTTTCTGTCTATAACAGCCTGCTTAATAGCCACCATGGTACTTACATTTTGAACTACCACTCCGATATCAGAAGGCAGACCTCCACTCGGAACTTCTTTGCCAATAATAGCTTTAATCAGCTGTTTTTCAGCTCCTTGTGGATATTTTGTCTTCAATCCAACAACCTTGACTTTACCACTCCATTTTTTTTCAAGAAGTTCAATACAATCCTTTTTATTACTTTCGATACCTATGTAGACATCTTTTACACCCAGTATCTTTTGAGTAATCTGTATACCTAAGAGTATTTCTTCGTTCATTTCAATCATAACTCTGTGATCTATTGTAAGGTAAGGTTCACACTCCGCACCATTTATTATTAAAGTATTAACTGGTTTTGGAGGATTTAACTTTATATGTGTTGGAAACATAGCACCGCCGAGTCCAACAACCCCAGCTTTTCTTATAATTTCAATTAATTCCTCTTTCGATGCCGAAAGATAATCTATTTTTGGTAATAATTCCCAATCGTCAGAAGCTGTCTTTTCGATTGTCACAGCTTCCACTGCCATACCATGAACGCTGCTGTTAACCTTTGAAATATTTGTCACCTTTCCAGTTACTGGTGAATGCACGTAAGCTGATATAGCGCCCTGGGGTTCGCCAATAACTTGACCGGTTTTCACCTGCTGTCCTACTTCCACAATAGGTTTAGCTGGTGAACCAGCATGTTGAAGCATAAAAACGATAACTTTTTCTGGTAATGGTGCTTCTTTTATTTCGTCACTTTGTGTAAGTTTCCTTTCAGGTGGATGAACTCCACCTTTAAAGGTAAATAACCTCATTTCCCACACCTCCCATACGGTCATACGGTATAGATAAAACCATCGATGCTAATGTATTTAGATAAAGTATATCTAAATTTTATATTGTAATAAAAATCTCACAACCGTTTTGTTGTTAAACATTTGTTAATTTTTACTTGTAATACGAATTGACATTCTCAATTCTATGATAGCAACAAGCAGACCAAAAACGAAGCCTTGTATGCTCTGATTAAAGACTGTTTAGAACAATTATGTGGGATAATATAAAAATTTATCCTCGTACCTAAAGACGAGTAAATTTCTTAAGCCCATCTTTTTATGTGATAAGTAATTTTCTAACTTATCTTTGTCAAATTGGATGAGCAGTCTTTTCGAAGGCGCTATTCTTATCAGCTTTGAAAGTTCTATGGGGATATCTTTGTAATAAGCGAAGAACTTGAGCATAGATATGTTGTACTTAGTTTTAAAAAAATTCAGTGCATTGAGGATCTTGTCTCTTTCAACGTAGTCATGTGGAACGTAATAAGCATATAAAATATCAATAGGTAAATTAGATCTTACTGCCCTTTTTTTCGATATCAACTCAAAGTTTCTTATTTTAGTGGAATTAATAAACATTTGCTCAGAAAAGAAATTTATTGATTTAGACAATTCTAAAGAGTGCTTAGAAAATAATTTGAAGCATACATTTTGAAAATTAAAGTATTGTTCTTGAGGTATAATGGAAGTTTCTACAGTGATTTTCTCAACTTTCAAAAGTTCACTAAAATTCGCTTTCCTTATGCTCAAATTAATCGATTCGAATTTCTCAAATGTTGCTATCTTGCATAACGCAGAGGTTTCAAAACTTTCATCGACAGAATGAATGTTTATAGATGATACAGAAAAAGTGCTCCCAGACACTACCAAACTTCCAAAAGAAAATCCAGCGATTCTAGTTTCTGTTATCAGATTAACCTTTCTTTGCTGAGTTTGAAGGTCCAAATGTCCACCTTTGTACTTTAGAAGACCCAACTCCATTTTTAAAGTTTCGATTATTTCTCTTGCGATTCGCATATATACTCAAGTGCCTTTTCAATTCTATCGAATGGTTCAACTATATCTATCTTATTGGCATATTCCACTATCTTATTTATTATACTTTCATCCAACTTTGCATTTTCAAAAAATGTGATCCTCAAGCTTGCATTAGTTATGTTAACAATTGCTTCGTTGTTTTCTCGTTTTTCTTGCACTACTTGAGGAAGAAAAGTTACCATTACTATGTTTTTGTCAAACATTAAAACAGGATCCTGAACTAAAAAAACATCAGGCTTATTTTCAATCTTTTGAACAAGTCCCTTTGCAATTATCTCCACGTGTAAATAGTACTCCAAGGAACTTCCGTAGATTATCTCTTGTAGCTTAGTTGGCACAACAGGTTCTGAGTACTTGAATTCAACAGGAATTCCATAGTCGTTTATAACAAGCGCGCCGCCAAGATGTTTGTTTTCTAACTTTTTGACAGTCAAATAACCTATCATACCATCACATCCAATATATGAGAGCTTTCTGCTTTAGCCTTAACCTCTTCCCTTTTTTTACTACCCTGCTGTGCTAAGTATTGTCCTTGGCTTTTTCCTTCTGTGGAGCTTTGCGCTCTTTTTCCTTCTGTTTGATTAACATTTTTTGGGGCGTTCATTTCTCTTTCAGTTCTTTTCATAACACTTTGTGCACTGTTAGCAATAGCAGCTTGTGCTGAATATTGCTGAATGCTGATCATATGTGAGTTTTCATGACTTACCCTTAAAATAATCGTTTGGTTTTGTACTCCACTTATGGGTTCAGCCACTTTCATCACCCCTTAAAAAACCTCTCAATTTTCCGAGTACCACGCTAAGTAGCTGAGAAATTCTCGACTCGGTGACTCCAAAAACTTGTGCTATTTCTTTAAGAGACAGCTCGTACTCAAACCTCATGCTAAGCAAAAGCTTCTCTTTTTCACTCAATTTATTTATCGCCTCAACTAATTGTTCATAAAGTAATGATTTCCAGGCTTTTTCTTTTACATCCTCATCACTTTTGATTTCCAATAATCCGTAAGAGTTTTCACCAGAATTAAAAAGATATTGATCCAAGTTCAAATACTGTTTTAAAGAGAGTTCATTGTAAATTTCTTTTACATGTTCTATATCAGTATCCATTATTTTCGCAAGTTCTTCAAAGGTCGGTAGCCTTTGGTTAGTCTCGTAAAAATTCACGAGTTCTTTGTCAAGCTTTTTTATATCTTGTCTTACATTCTTTGGTAAGTAATCCAGTTTTCTCAAGTAATCAAGCATCGCGCCCTTTATTCTTGCGTAAACGAACGTTTTAAAAGTTGCACCATATCGTGGATCGTATTTATCAACAGCCTGCAAAAGTGCTATCACACCCTCTTGAATTAAATCGTCTAACTCCACATTATCAGGTAAATTTATTTTTAACTCTCGAGCCATCTTAGCAATCATAGGAAGGTACTGTTTAACAATACTGTCTTTATCAACCATCAAATTTCTGTTACCTCCACTGCGTCTCCAGTCTTTACTCTTCTAATAAGTAACTTTCCACTTTCTAAATCATATTCTATGCTTCTTGCTTTATTACCTCCCGTATCCTCAGCCACCAATTTTACTCCATTTCTTTGTAAAGCTCTTTTTACCGCTTCCGTGTTTCTAACTCCTATATCCATAGCAGATTGAAACATAGAAGCACCACCAGCAATCTTTGCTTCCAATCTATTTCTCTGTGCTCCTAGTTTTAACAATTCATCAACTATAATGTCTACTCCTGTATCAGCGAATTTACCAGGAGTGTTGCTTGGTTTTCCACCACTGTCTGGTAACATCACATGAACCATTGCACCAACTTTTGCAACCGGATCTCTTACACACACACCAACACAAGAACCTAAACCAAGTGTTACAAGTATTGCTGGATTACGTTCGACTGCCCATTCACCGATGCCAATGATTACTTTTTTCTTCATTCGTCTCACATCCCTAAGGCTTTAAGTAATTTTTCAAGTGACTCGACGGAAGGAACAAGTAAAAGATACCCAATTAACTCTTCCTCAATTCCCTCTATTTTTACGAGAGTTTCGATTAACATAATATTTTCCTCACCGGCAAGTGCAAGTGGTATTGATATCTCGGATATGATAGCACTTATCATATCAACTACTAAATCGGGGGGTTCAGGATTTATGAATAGGTTTGTAAAACCAGATAACGCGGTAACATATGAGCCGCACATGATATTACCTATTTCCTTTAACATTGAACTTGTGAACTCATCTAGTTCTGTTATATCTGAGATCTCCATCCCGGTAAGAGCTTTGGATATTATCATCACCGTCTTGGGTTCGAATATCAATATTATTTCCCCTGTCATTTCTTCTTTGAGCTGCATCTTAACTGCACAAACAATCTCCTCAGGTTTTTCAAAAAGGAAAGGTATCTTAGATATTGGAATTACTTTAACCTGAGGAACTGATATATCCACTTTCTTATCAAGCATCATAGAAAGAGCAGTAGCTGCATTTCCAGTTCCTATATTTCCTACTTCTTTTATTGCATCAAGTTGTGTTTCTCCAAGTTTTTCCAACATGTTTTGCTCCTCCTTTCATTCTTTTAAACGGTTATTTAACATTTTTCATCTTCAACTCCTTTTGGAAAATAAATCGAACCAACTTGGTTTCAATACTTACTGGTAGGTCTATGAACTGAACACCATACAAGAAATTATCATCAGTAGGTTCATCTCTCCTAACAATTTTACACTTCTGCTTTTGAAGTACAAGATCTTGATCTAATTTCAAATCCACATAAATTATGTCTCCTTCATTTAAATACTTTTTTGTAACGATAAGTAATCCCCCAGCACTTATATTCTTGGTACTGAAGGTAAAAGACTCGCTATCAGGTTCTAATGATATATACAGCCTGCCCTCCAAGAACAACGGTATACGAACAAACTTCCTCCTTTCTGTTTTCCTAACAACTTCTGGATAAGGAGCCGGAATCACATATATGTTATCCATTTTAACAACGCCAAGCGACACCGTTTCAAACTCATAGATTGATGATCTATCGAACAAACTTACAGTCATGCGAACACCTTTTGGAATAGGAACAAACCTTCCCTTTAGAGAAGGAATTGAGAAAAAGACTATCCTCTTACCTGTATCTATATCAACCACATTGCTTTTATAAGTACCTTCAAGTTCTTTAACAAAAATAATAGATATACTCGCAGGTAGTCCGACTTTTATTGCTTTAGTAGCATCCAACAGTTCAACATAAGGCATTACAACTTCTCTCCTATTTGAACGTATTTTGAGCAGATCTTATTCCAGACTTGCTTAGGATCAGGTATATAAACACCATATCTGAAACTTTCCTCTTCCTCAACGTACCACATTACAATACCTTTTTCCAATCCTTCTTCTAATTTTAACTCTATTTCTTCTCTGAGCTTTGGTTTGTATTCAGATATTACTTGGCAACCGTTTTCAGATACGTCAATTATGATTGTTTTAAACTTAAAAATTTCACACGCTTCGAACGAAGCATACCTTGGTTTTGATCTTCTTTGAAGTATCCCGACCTTTTCAAATGCTGCGTAAGTGTAAACTTCCCCTTCCACGTGGGAAAGTTTACCGACAAAGGTTAAAACAATACCCTCAACTGGTATATCGATTCTCAATATATCAGGTATCGTGGTAAAGGACAAAAAAGAAACTTTGATGTTTCTTTTTTCAATACCTTTTAACTTTAAAGTTAATTCTCCCTCCTTAGTAAAGCCTCTTAGTATTGCGTTGTACAGATTTGTATTCACGTATTCTTCCAAAGTCATATTCAAACACCTCTAAGAAAATTCATAAACTTTTGCAATAAGGTTTCTCTTTCTCTTGGCGGGATCTGTTCCCTTAACAAACTCGAAGCCACACGCATAATAGAAAACGAAGGTTGTATGTTGCGATATTTTTTTACAAAGAGAGTCCGTTCGTAAATACTACGCAAGACCAAGGGATGTTCTCTCATGATAGTCACAGATGAAACTTTATTGTTAATGAATTTTTCAACAACCGCTATAAACCGCTCCATAAGTTTCGTAGCTTCTTTAACGTCTTGAACCATGTTTGCTACAATGTGTATATTATCACCTGTTACACCTTTTACACTAAGTAATTTTACCATAGTATATGTATTAACAACGGCTGTTGGTTCAATCGTAGTGAGTATAACAAAATCTTGTGCCAAGGCTAAAAATGGCATATAATCATCAGAAAAACCAGGTGGCATGTCCATAACAACCACATCGTAGTCGTCTAAAAAACTCAAAAAGTGAGTTACAAACTCTTTTAAAACAAACTCATTTGTAGTCAATATGTCACTTACATCCCCTCCAAGTGAAACTAAATCTATGTTATGTGGTGTCTTAATCAATAAATCTTCCATCGAGCATTTATGGTTTACGAAGTCTTTTATTGTGTACCTTGGAAACGCTCCGAGCAGTATATCCGCGTTTGTGAACCCAACATCAGCATCAAGTAAGAGTGTTCTTTTTCCACTCTCAACAAGAACTGCAGAAAGATTAGTTGCAACCAATGTTTTTCCGACTCCTCCTTTACCACTGACAACCGCTATTATTTGTCCAGATCTAAGATTACTGGCTTGATCTTGCATGCTTTAACACCTCGCGTGATAATAAAGTAGCTAATTCCCTACTGTTTGCTTCAAATATATCATCCGGTACACGTTGACCGTTTGTAACAAAGGCTATTGGAGCTCTTAAAACTGCTGGTACGTTAACAAAATGTCCAAAAGCAGATGTTTCGTCCATCTTAGAGAGAATAATATGAGTTGGTGAAAGTATTGAGAATTTCGATAAAATCTCTCTTACGTCTTCAGTTCTGTATTGCATGCCGAGTATTAAAAAAGTAAAATCTGGTGATATAACCTCGGTCATAGCTTTTATCTCTGCCATGTGAAGTTCGTTCTTTTGACTTCTTCCAGCTGTATCTATTAATATGACATCATAATCACTTAAAGCCTCAACTTCCAACTTTGCCTCTTTTGGTGTATAGGCCACACGTATAGGCACGTCAAGCAACATTGCATAAGTTTTTAATTGATCAACTGCTGCTATTCTGTAAGTGTCAAGTGTAATTATTCCAACTCTTTTATGTTCATTTAACTTTAGTTTTGCAGCTAGCTTAGCAAGGGTGGTGGTCTTACCAACTCCAGTTGGACCTGCAAATAACACCTTGCCTTCAAGTTCTGGAACTGACGTGTTGATGAAAGGAAGAAGCATTTCCGAAAGAATTAACCTTGTGTTCTCGTTTGAGAAATCCAACTGCTGATATTTAACCTTCGTGTACTCAATAAGCTTTTCCGAAATTTCATCATCTATGTCTTGTTTTTTAAAAGCTTTTCTTAGATCTTGCACCCACTGTGGTTCATCGCTTCTTTGAGCTGATATCATCGATTTCAACTCCACCATCATTTTTTTCAATTCAATTAATTCTTCACTACCTTGCACATTTGACTGCCTATTTTTCGAGAGAAGTTCCTGTAATTTGTAGATTTGTCCTTTATCTTCACTTTGTTGTTCTTTCTTATCAGAAACGGCCGCAGTTACCTCTATGTAAGTTTTTGCGCCTATTCCTAGAAAGCCACCCTTTTTTATCTTCTTTGTACTAAGTATGACTGCATCTTTGCCTAATTCAATACGTATCTTTTCAAACGCTTCCTTTATATCACTTACGATGTACTTTTTAACGATCATATTCTCACCACACCTTCAACTGAAAGGTTGACATCTTCTGGTATCTCTTCAAAGGCTATAACAGCTACACCAGGAATAAACCTACTTATCATCTTGGATATGTACGGACGAATTGTACCAGAGACAACAATTATTGGTAAATATCCCTTACGCATTAAATTCTCCAGTTCTGCAGATATTCTTTCAACTATCTCGCGCATTATTTGAGGATTTATACTTATGTATCTCCCTTCTTCGCTTTCTTTAATAGATTCAGTAAGATTTCTTTCAAGTTCAGTATCGAGTGCCACAGCGTGAATTTGTCCATCTTGTGCAATTAATCTTGATGCCAGCTGTCTTTTCAATCCTCTGCGAACGAACTCAGTCAAAGACTCTATATCGCGCGCTTTATCTGCGTTGTCTAATATTAACTCAAATATAAATGGTAAGTTTCGTATTGAAATACTCTCTTTAAGTAATTCTTGAAGAACCTTTTTAACTGAAGATGGTTTAACAACGCTAAAAACATCATCCACAAGCTTATCAAACTTATTCCTAAGCCCATCCACCAGGAGTTGAAATTCCCTATTTCCAAGCAATTCTGGCGCATATCTTCGAAGAATTTCAGTGATGTGAGTAGCGAAAACAGTTGGCGGATCAACAACGGTATATCCTTTTTGAATTGCTTCTTCCTTTTTCATTTCGTCTATCCAAAAAGCCTGTAAACCAAACGCAGGTTCTTTAACTTCAATTCCTGCAATTCTCTCAGTTACAAAGCCAGGATTTATAGCAAGGAGTCGATTAGGTATGAGTTCATATTTGGCTATTTGCGCACCTCTTATGAAAACAGCATACTCATTTGGCTTAAGTACAACACTGTCTCTTACTCTTATTGGTGAAAGTACAAGACCAAGTTCTTGAGCTAATTGACGTCTAATCATTGTCAGACGTTCAAGCATATCCCCGCCCTGAGATATATCAGCTAAAGGTAACAGTCCATAACCGATGTTAATCTCAACGGTATCAGATTGAATTACCTCAGAAACCTCTTCTGGAGTCGAAAGTACAGGACCAGAAGGAGTTGGTGGAACGCCAGCTGGAGCTCCTGCAGAAACAACTTGTGGTTCTTTCTCTTTACCTTTGATAAGCAAACCTACCGCAAGAAAAAGCCCACCTATCAACAAACTCGTAAAAGTTGGTAGTGGAGTTACTAAACCAAGAAAGATAACAATAATTCCAGTAAGTACAATCACACGCTTTTCACTGGAAAGTTCTCTTATGAGTTCTGCACCCAAGTTATCTTCCGCAGCGCTCCTTGAAACTAAGATTCCGGTGGCCGTTGAGACCATTAACGCCGGCAGCTGACTAACAAGCCCATCCCCTACTGTGTAAAGTAAAAAAGTTTTGGCCGCATCGACAAATCCCATCTGGTGCATCAATACACCAATAATTATACCACCAAGGCTATTGACTACTGTAATTATTATACTTGCGATAGCATCACCGCGAACAAATTTCGACGCACCGTCCATTGCTCCATAAAAATCTGCTTCTCTTCTTATCTGCTCACGCCTACGTCTTGCCTCATCTTCTGTTATTAGACCAGCGTTAAGGTCCGCATCAACGCTCATTTGTTTTCCAGGCATTGCATCAAGTGTAAAACGTGCTGCAACTTCGGCAATTCTTTCCGAACCTCGAGTTATAACTATGAATTGGATTATAACAAGTATAAGGAATACAACAATACCTACTACATAGTTTCCACCAACAACAAAATTACCAAAAGTTAATATAACTTTACCATCAAATTCTGGACCTTGCAGCAATATTGCACGAGTCGATGCAACGTTTAGCGCTAATCTAAATATAGTTATCACAAGTAAAAGCGTTGGGAAAGACGCAAGTTCCAAAGAGTTTGTAATATACATCGTTGAAAAAAGCAAAACAAGCGATACAGATATATTCAATAGCTGGAAAAAATCCAGTAGAAAATTTGGTATTGGTATAATCATTAAGAACACTATTGCAACAATTAATAACGCCACAGCTACATCGGCTCTCATGTTCTCACCTCAACATAATTGTTGATGATATCAAAAAGTCTGCTAAATGTTTAAAAACTATATTTTTGGCACTTTTTAGAGATTTTCAAAAATTCCGAAATTCATTTGAACGATTTCATCATGTACATTGTCTAAAAAGTAGAAATCGGAAGTAAGAGACAAATTTCTAAAAGACCAAAAAGTGTACGAGAATAAGTAAGAGTATCTTAACACAACTGTATGCTTATATTATAGTTCAAAGTGCTAACAATTTAACACAAAAAGTGATAAAATATTCTTAGAGAACCCCCTATCCCCCTTGAGATACACCCCCCACGGCTTTATGCGGGTCAATTTCGGCCCGCTTTTTTTATTTTCCTACACAGAATTTTGAAAAGATATTATCAATTAAATCCTCTTTAAAACTTCTGCCAGTTATTTCATCAAGTGTGATTAAACTTTCTCTCAAATCTATAGAAACTATATCCAACGGAAGACCGTTTTTCAAACCATTTATGCATTTATCCAAATGGAATTTTACTTTTTTCATGTACTCAAGTTGTCTTTTTGAAGTTATGTGAGACACTTCTCCATCTCGTATCAAAGGAGTTACCATTTGGATAATACGCTCTTCGAGCTCACGTATTCCATCTCCGGTTACCGCGCTTATCTTCACGTTGTTACCAAGTTCGACTATTTTGTTACCTACATCCACCTTATTCCA
This sequence comes from Fervidobacterium sp., assembly GCA_026419195.1. Taxonomy (NCBI): domain Bacteria; kingdom Thermotogati; phylum Thermotogota; class Thermotogae; order Thermotogales; family Fervidobacteriaceae; genus Fervidobacterium; species Fervidobacterium sp. The sequence goes on along the minus strand of JANZZV010000001.1, from coordinate 302,438 downwards.
AACGTACAAAACGCGCTCGTTTTTCATTATTTTACTTATATATTCATCATCTTTCGTAAACCCAGTCGTTGCATCAAGCAAAAAGATTACAATGTCTGATTTTTCTGCTTCTTTCAAAGCCTTTTCTATACCAATTTGTTCCACCCTATCACTTGTTTGTCTAATACCGGCTGTGTCTGAGATCACAAAGTGTACACCTTTTATTTTTATCTCACCTTTGATAATATCTCTTGTTGTACCGGGTATATCTGTTACTATGGCCCTGTCTTCAACAAGTAACCTGTTTAGCAGTGTACTTTTTCCTACATTTGGTTTACCAACGATCGTCATTGTAACACCTGTTGAAAGGTGTAATCCTCTATCGGCATGCTTAAGCTTTTCGGTTAAATAATCTTTAACTTCGTTTAAATCTCTGAATATCTCGTCAACTGGTACATCTATGTCATCGCTATAGTCAATTGATACTTCTATTTTTGAAAGTATATCTATTATTCTTGTTCTCAAAGATTCTATTTCCAGAGAGAGTTTACCTTTTAAATTATCCAATGCTAACCTCAGACTTGTTTCGCTCTTAGCTTCTATTACCTGCAATATCGACTCAGCTTTTATCAAGTCAATCTTTCCATTCAGAAAGGCTCGCTTCGTGAATTCGCCATTCTCAGCCAAACGAGCTCCGAGTTTGACAAAGTTATCGATAATCCTGTCTGTTACAAGCACCCCACCATGACAATAGACCTCAACCATGTCTTCTCCAGTGTAACTTTTTGGAGATTTGAAATAAACAAATATAACTTCATCAAGAAGTTCGCCATCAACATCATACAGATTAGCTAAGTAAGTTCTTCTTTCTTTTATATTTTTTAGTACTAAATCACTTTTCAAAGTTTTTTTTAAAAACTCAAGGGATTTTTCCCCAGAGAGTCTTATAACAGCTATTGCCCCTGTGCCACGTGGACTCGATAAGGCAACTATGGTATCTCTTTCCAAAGTTTCACCTCATTGTCTTGTGGATTCTAAGGATGATTATATCATAATTTTCACCTTCTAAAAAGATGGCTCCAGCTTACACCACTGGAGCCATTACATTTGAAAATTTTTTACTCATTTAAACCATTTAGCTATTTCTTCCATTCTGAAGGATATTTCTTTTAGTTTCTGTGAACTACTGAAAATCTCTGAAAAGGTTTTCGTAAGACTGTTGAATTCGTTGTTTATTTGACTCAATTCACCTGAAGATCTTAGAATAGAATCTGAGACCTCGTTCATCAACTGTTCAATATCCTGAAATGCCTTTGTATTTTCACGAATCTGAACACCTATTTGTGCACTCAAGGAACCAACAACTTGTATTTTTTCTATAACGGTATAATAGTTCGCTGAAAATTCGTCTTTTGCTTGTCTCAGTTTTTGAAATTTCTCACCTGAACTTACGTAAAGTTTGTCGAGTTCTTGCAAATCGTTCGTATACGTATCCACTTCTTTCACAAGGTTTTTGGAAAGTGTGTTTATCTCAACGGAAAGTTTCATTACCTCATCTGCAACTACAGCGAATCCTCTACCAGCTTCCCCTGCCCTTGCAGCCTCAATTGCAGCATTCAAAGCCAAAAGATTAGTTTGGGAAGCTACATTTTGAATCTTTGTAATTGCATTTTTTATAGTTGCAAACTTTTCAATGGTTCTCTTCACTGTGTTGCTAAATTTTTCGAATACTTCGATGTTAGAATTCACAGAATCGCTCATTTCTTCAATTAATACAACATTTTTCAATATCTCAGCCTGAGTATTTTCTATATCCTTTAACAACTCAGTTAGTTGGATGGTCATTTTATTTGTGCTTTCCATAGAACTATCGAGAGTCTTTTGCAATGAAATAATTTTATTTTTTGTCTCATCTACGTTTGATACATAGCTTTGCACAAATTGCTGGAACTTATTCACGGACTTATTAAGCACTTCGTTTGTCTGTGTTATCTGATCCACTTCGTTGTTCAGCTCAAGAGAACTACGTTTCATATCATCAGCGTAGTTTTTCAAATTTTGCGATAATTTCTTAAGAGAAGAAATGACCCTTTCAAATTCACCTGTGGCATGTACATCCACACTTATAAGCTCACCATCCGCAAACCTTTCAATCATATGTGCTGAATTTAATATATCTTTTGAAATGGAATTTACAAGAGGAATGGTAATAATTATCGCAAATGCTAAGATTACCGTACCTACTAAAATATTGGATAAAACTAACCTCGTAAGTTTGAAATCCACTTTAACGTCAATTTCCGGCAATTTTATATCAGGAAGTACAAATTTTTCTGGCTCTGGTATTTCAAATTGAGACTTAACACTTTCTGTTCTAATTGCAACTTCCAACTTAGCAAGTGAAATTCCAGATATGTTGAGATCGTATTTTCTTGCCAAGTAATTATCACTTCCAACTG